>NZ_JBFTLU010000063.1:0-22335 GCF_056396605.1 Pseudomonas sp. 05T35 | reverse complement strand
GACCAGGTGGCCGGCCGGTTCTGCATTATTTAGCGCAGGTCGAGCACCGCCGCCCATTGCTCGGCGGTCACCGGCATCACTGACAATCGCGAACCTTTCTGTACCAGCGGCATCTCCGACAGTGCCGTCTGCAGTTTCAGATAGTCGAGCTTCAGCACTTTGGGAAATGTCTCGACGTGACCCACATTGATCGCGCTCCAGGCATTTTTCTCAGGCGTGGCCTTCGGGTCGAAGTAAACACTCTCCGGTTCCAGCGCCGTAGGGTCCGGGTACGCCGCTTCGATGATTCGCCCGATCCCGGCGATGCCCGGCTCGGGGCAGCTGGAGTGGTAAAAGAAGAACTCGTCGCCGACCGCCATGGCCCGCAGGAAGTTGCGTGCCTGATAGTTGCGAACGCCGTCCCAGCGGGCTTCGCCGAGCCTCTCCAGGTCATTGATCGAGAGCTCGTCAGGCTCGGATTTCATAAGCCAGTAGGCCATCTTTTTTTGCTCCGAAAGCGGTGGTCGGGAACGTTGTCCGGCGATTTTATGACAAACCGACGGTCGGTTGACGCCAGCGTTTGCGTGTCGCTTCACGTTACCGCAAAATGCCGGACTTTTAAGCGAGACGCGGCAAGCACGGCCTAGTAGCTCGTACGGCTGGTTCGTTAGTTCAAATTCGGATGCCAGAAGCCTATAGCCAAGGCGCTGCGACGAGTCATAGCCCGCTATGGCGAGGAACAGCAACGCCGGCTATGGGCTTCTGGCGCCGAAGTTGACTAACAGAACCAGCCACACGAGCTGCCGGCGCAACCGTTGCTGTCATCGTGTGCGACATGCCTTGAGGGGGGCAATCGATGAAACGCAAACCGGATTTACTGTGGATTTTAGTGATTGTGTTCGGCCTGGGCGTCGTAACCACGGGTTATGCGCAAAGCCTCTGGGCGAACAAGACTGATGCACCGATCGAAGTCGCGCAACAACAGAAACAACCTCTAAAGCCGCACAAGCGCTAAAACCGCTGCAAGCGACGCCGCTGATGGCAGTGGCGTCCAGATCTAATCCGCGAAATACCACTTCCTGTCAGTCACCGTTCCTTGCATCGGTACATCCCAGCTCGCTTGATCCAGTTTTTCGACTTTCTGGCATTCATGGGCCAGGCCCAGCAGCGTTGGTTTGCGCCAGGTCTTGCGACGCGCCAGATAGGCCAGGCTACGATCGTAGAAACCGCCCCCCATCCCCAGGCGCCCGCCGTGTTCATCAAAGCCGACCAACGGCAACAACACCAGGTCCAATGCCCAGACCTTGCGTTGCTTGGCCTGGTTGACCCGTGGTTCGAGAATGCGAAAGCGGTTAGGCCGCAGCTTTTCACCGGGGCGAATGCGCTGAAAGACCATCTTGGTTCGCGGCCAGGCGCTGAGTACGGGCAGGTAAGTCGCCTTGCCCCGGCGTTGAGCGGCGCGCAGCAGCAGGCGCGGATCGATTTCACCGTCGGTGGGCAGGTACAGGGAGATATGTTTTGCGCGGCGGAACAGCGGATGTTGCGCCAATTGCCGATACAGCCCGCGAGCGGCCTGGCGTTGCTCACTGTTGCTCAGTGCGCGCCGGGCCTGGCGTAGCATGCGTCGAAGTTGCGGGCGGGATAGCGGCGCAGGTTCGGTCATCGTCGTGGGCTGTTCGAGTGTCGAGGGCACCAGGCGGTGACATCGTAAAAAGCCGATGCCGGTAAAAAACCGGCATCGGCTTGAATCCAGGCTCCCCGGATGAACCGCTGTCGACTTAGCCCTTGAACCCGAAAGTTCAAGGTGGAAGATGCAGTAGGCTTTAAGGCTTTCCGTCTAGCGGACATGCACACCAGCCCAACGTGCAACTTCCAGGGTAGTGCGAATCGGCTCAGGGACATCGTCAACTGGCAAGCACCCCAGGGAGTGGCGCGAGTATACCGCAACCACCTTCGGGAATCAGCCCTTGCTGACATCCGGATCGGTGGCGAGCACCAGATCCACCCGATCAAGCAGATCACGCACCTGCTCGCGGGTCGAGCCACTGGCCTGTACATCGGGACGCTCTCGCGTATGCAACAGATCGTGGGTGATGTTCAGCGCGGCCATCACGGCGATGCGATCGGCGCCGATGACTTTGCCGCTGCTGCGGATTTCGCGCATCTTGCCGTCCAGGTAACGGGCGGCGCTCACCAGATTGCTGCGCTCTTCCTGGGGGCAAATGATCGAGTACTCTTTATCGAGGATCTGCACGGTAACGCTATTGCTTGAACTCATGAGTCTTGCTCCAGGGCCTTGAGGCGCGAAATCATCGATTCGACCTTACGCCGGGCGATTTCGTTTTTTTCAATGAGGTGCGCGCGTTCCTCGCGCCAGGTCTTTTCCTGAGCTAATAAGAGTCCGTTCTGGCTCTTAAGTTGCTCGACTCGGGTAATTAGCAGCTCGAGCCTGGCCATCAGCGCTTGCAAGTCGGTGTCTTCCATACGTGTTCCACAGGATTTGTCTGATGGGTGGTAACTGGCGGACAGCCTTTAATAGTCTTGGCGAGTCTGTCGATGTAGGATACAAGGCCTTCATTCTAGACATAGCGCCGCTTGGCGCCTAGCTGCCCATGCCCATTCAGAATTCTYCGTATCAAGCCTTCGCCACCCTGCTGAGTACCAGCGGCCATCCTGTCTCGCCTGCCGAACTGCACGGCCTGCTGCTCGGACGCAGTTGCGCTGGCGCGGGCTTTGAAGCCGATGGCTGGCTGGTCGATGCCTCCGAGCTGCTCGAAGGCGAACCACAAGACAACGTCCGCAACGCCCTGATCGGCCTGCAAGAGATGGTCAAGGGCGAGCTGACCAGCGACGACATGACCGTCGTTCTGCTGTTGCCGTCCGACGACGCACCGCTCACCGAACGTGCCGCCGCACTGGGCCAGTGGTGCCATGGCTTCCTCAGCGGTTTCGGCCTGAACTGCCGTGACAGCAGCATGCTGAGCGCTGAAGCCACCGAAGTCCTGCAGGATCTCGCGGCTATTGCTCAGGTGCAAGATGCGCTGGAAGAGTCCGACGACGGCGAAAGTGACTATATGGAAGTCATGGAGTACCTGCGGGTCGCGCCATTGCTGCTGTTCACCGAGACCAAGAAACCGGCGCAAGCCGCTGCTGCCAAACCTTCTCTGCACTGATCGTTTGCAAGGGACTTCCATCTGCCCATGATTCATATCCCTAAATCGGAATACACCCGCCGCCGCAAGGCGTTGATGGCGCAGATGGAACCCAACAGCATCGCAATCCTGCCGGCCGCCGCCGTGGCGATCCGCAATCGCGACGTCGAGCATGTTTACCGACAGGAGAGCAATTTCCAGTACCTCAGCGGTTTCCCCGAGCCTCAGGCCGTCATCGTGCTGATACCCGGTCGTGAGCATGGCGAATACATCCTGTTCTGCCGTGAACGCAACGCCGAACGTGAACTGTGGGACGGCCTGCGGGCCGGGCAGGAAGGCGCGATTCGCGATTTTGGTGCCGACGATGCCTTTCCGATCACCGACATCGACGACATCCTGCCGGGCCTGATCGAAGGTCGTGACCGGGTGTATTCAGCCATGGGCAGCAACCCGGAGTTCGACCGTCACCTGATGGAATGGATCAACGTGATCCGCTCCAAGGCGAACCTGGGCGCTCAACCACCGAACGAATTCGTTGCGCTGGATCATCTGCTGCACGACATGCGCCTGTATAAATCGGCGGCAGAAGTGAAGGTGATGCGCGAAGCCGCACGGATCTCCGCGCAGGCGCACATTCGTGCCATGCAGGCCAGCCGTGCCGGCTTGCATGAGTTCAGCCTGGAAGCCGAGCTTGATTACGAGTTCCGTAAAGGTGGGGCGAAAATGCCGGCATATGGTTCGATCGTCGCCGCCGGGCGCAACAGCTGCATCCTGCATTACCAGCAGAATGACGCGCTGCTCAAGG
The DNA here is from genome assembly GCF_056396605.1 of Pseudomonas sp. 05T35. Lineage (NCBI taxonomy): Bacteria > Pseudomonadati > Pseudomonadota > Gammaproteobacteria > Pseudomonadales > Pseudomonadaceae > Pseudomonas > Pseudomonas sp. 05T35. The sequence continues at coordinate 18,399 of NZ_JBFTLU010000063.1, read as the reverse complement.
ACGGCGATCTGGTGCTGATCGATGCCGGTTGCGAGATCGACTGTTACGCCAGCGACATCACCCGCACCTGGCCGGTCAACGGCAAGTATTCGCCGGAACAGAAGGCGATCTACGAGTTGGTGCTGGAAGCGCAAGCCGCCGCGTTTGCCCAGATCGCTCCCAACAAGCACTGGAACCAGGCGCACGAGGCGACGGTTCAAGTGATTACTGCTGGCCTGGTGAAGCTCGGTTTGTTGCAGGGCGATGTCGATGAGTTGATCGCCAGCGAAGCCTACAAGGCGTTTTACATGCATCGGGCCGGCCATTGGCTGGGCATGGATGTGCATGACGTCGGCGAGTACAAGGTCGGCGGTGAATGGCGGGTGCTGGAAGTCGGCATGGCGCTGACCGTCGAGCCGGGTATCTATATTGCCCCGGGCAATCTGAACGTGGCGAAGAAATGGCGCGGCATTGGCGTGCGCATCGAGGATGACGTGGTGGTAACCAAACAGGGCTGTGAAATTCTGACCAGCGGCGTGCCGAGAACGGTCGCCGAGATCGAGGCCTTGATGGCCGCTGCACGGACCCAGGCGGCATGAGCCGAGTCAATCTGGCAATTATCGGTGGCGGTCTGGTGGGCGCCAGCCTGGCGTTGGCCTTGCAGGCCGGTGCCCGCGCCCGCGGCTGGAAGATCGTGCTGATCGAACCGTTCGCTCCCGGCGACGGCTACCAGCCAAGCTACGACGCGCGCTCTTCGGCGCTGTCTTTCGGCGCTCGGCAGATTTATCAGCGGTTGGGCGTGTGGCAGGAAATCTCCCGCCGCGCCGAGCCGATCAAACAGATCCATGTGTCCGACCGTGGACGCTTCTCCACCGCGCGACTGTCGGCCATGGAAGAGGGCGTTCCGGCCCTCGGCTACGTGGTGGAAAACGCCTGGCTGGGCCAATGCCTCTGGCAGGGGCTGGACAAGGACGTGATCAGTTGGCGTTGCCCGGCCGAAGTTACGCGCATGGAACCGCTGGAAGACGGCTACCGCCTGACCCTCAACGATGAAACCCTACTGGAGTGCGAACTCGCGGTGCTGGCCGATGGCGGTCGTTCGGGCTTGCGCGAGCAACTCGGGATCGGCGTCAAAAAGCGTCCGTACAACCAAAGTGCGTTGATCGCCAACATCACTCCCAGCGAAGCCCACAACGGCATGGCGTTCGAGCGCTTCACCGATGACGGCCCGATGGCCTTGCTGCCGCTGCCGGAAAACCGCTGCGCGCTGGTCTGGCCTTGCAGGCTTACCGCGAACGCCAGCGTTTGGACCAGAACCTCACCGTGGGCTTCTCCGATCAGGTCACCCGGTTGTTCGGCAGCACCCGGCCACTGGTTTCGCTGGGGCGCAACATCGGCCTGTTGGGCCTCGACCTGTTGCCGCCGGCCAAACGCTGGTTCGCCCGGCAAGCCATGGGGTTGGGAACACGCTCCGATGGCTGAGTGGTTACCCCGGTGTTTCGATACTCAGGACGGCGCGGGCAGCGTGGTCGATAAAACCCTTTACGTGCGGCTCAAGCCGCAAGCGAGACAGGCTTAAAGCATGGAAATGCGCGCAGATCTGCTGATTGTCGGGGCCGGAATGGTCGGGAGCGCGTTGGCGCTGGCGTTACAGGACAGCGGGCTGGAAGTCCTGCTGCTCGACGGCAGTCCCATGAGCGTCAAGCCCTTCGATGCGCAGTCGGCATTCGAGCCTCGAGTGAGCGCCTTGTCGGCCGCCAGTCAGCGGATCCTCGAGCGTCTGGGCGTGTGGGACGGTGTCGTCAGCCGGCGTAGCAGCCCTTATACCGATATGCACGTCTGGGACGGCAGCGGCACCGGGCAGATTCATTTCTCGGCCTCCAGCGTCCACGCCGAGGCACTCGGGCATATCGTCGAAAACCGGGTGGTGCAGGATGCACTGCTTGATCGCCTGCATGATTGCGACCTCGGCCTGCTGGCCAATGCGCGCCTGGAGCAGATGCGCCGTTCCGGCGACGACTGGCTGCTGACCCTGGCCGATGGCCGCACGCTGCGTGCACCGTTGGTGATCGCGGCGGACGGTGGCAACTCTGCGGTGCGTCGTCTTACGGGTGTCGCGACCCGCGAGTGGGATTATCTGCATCACGCCATTGTCACCAGCGTTCGCTGCTCGCTGCCGCATCAGCTGACCGCCTGGCAGCGTTTTACCGACTACGGTCCATTGGCGTTCCTGCCCTTGGAGCGTGACGGTCAGCAAGACTGGTGCTCGATTGTCTGGTCGACCACCCCGAGCGAAGCCGAGCGTTTGATGGCGCTGGACGACGAAGGTTTTTGCCGTGAGCTGGAACGCGCCTTCGAAGGGCGTTTGGGCAGCGTGCTGAGCGCCGACCCGCGACTTTGCGTGCCGTTGCGTCAGCGTCACGCCAAGCGTTATGTGGCTGAGGGGCTGGCGCTGATCGGCGATGCCGCGCACACCATTCACCCGCTGGCCGGGCAGGGCGTCAACCTCGGTTTCCTCGATGCGGCGGTTCTGGCGGAAGTGCTGTTGCAGGCAGCCAGCCGTGGCGAGCGCCTGGCGGACGTGAAAGTCCTCAGCCGCTACGAGCGTCGACGCATGCCGCACAACCTGGCGTTGATGGCGGCGATGGAAGGTTTTGAGCGCTTGTTCCAGGCTGACCCTTTGCCGCTGCGCTGGTTGCGTAATACCGGGTTGAAAATGGTCGACCAGATGCCCGAAGCCAAGGCGCTGTTCGTGCGCGAAGCGCTTGGATTGATCGGGGATCTGCCAGAGCTGGCCAAGGCCTGACATTTTGTGTCGGAGCTGATGCCCTCATCGTCGGAACGCCGCCCGGAGCAAGCTCGCTCCCACAGGGGAGTGCATTCCAATGTGGGAGCGAGCCTGCTCGCGATKAGGGCGGCACATTCACCATCAACCCCTGATGGTGCAACATCTGGTAACTCCTCCAGGCCGTGATCGGTTGAGAAGCTAAATGTGAGTCCTTATCATTTCGACTCATTTTTGATTTCGAGAGACCGCTCCCATGTTGGCACCGAAGCGTCTACTGACAGCCCTCGCCCTGACCCTGATCGGCACCACTGCCCAGGCCGCCKACGAGGTGGTGGTCTACTCCTCGCGTATCGACGAGCTGATCAAACCGGTCTTCGATGCCTACACCCAAAAAACCGGCGTAAAGGTGAAATTCATCACCGACAAGGAAGCGCCGCTGATGCAGCGCATCAAGGCCGAAGGCCAGAACGCCACCGCCGACCTGCTGCTGACCGTCGATGCCGGCAACCTCTGGCAGGCCGAGCAAATGGGCATCCTGCAACCGTTCACCTCCAAGGTGATCGACACCAACATCCCGCTGCAATACCGCGCCGCGTCTCATGCCTGGACCGGCTTGAGCCTGCGGGCGCGGACCATCGCCTATTCCACCGACCGGGTAAAACCCTCGGACCTCAGCACTTATGAAGCGTTGGCCGACAAGCAGTGGGAAGGTCGGCTGTGCCTGCGTACCGCGAAGAAGGTCTACAACCAGTCGTTGACCGCGACCCTGATCGAAACCCACGGTGCCGAAAAAACCGAAGAGATCCTCAAGGGTTGGGTGCGCAACCTGTCCACTGACGTGTTCTCTGACGACATCGCCGTACTGCACGCTATCAGCGCCGGGCAATGCGACGTCGGTATCGTCAACACGTACTACTACGGCCGTCTGCACCAGCAGAAGCCGGACCTGCCGGTCAAGCTGTTCTGGCCGAACCAGGCTGACCGCGGCGTACACGTGAACCTGTCGGGCATTGGCCTGACCAAACACGCCCCGCACCCGGAAGCCGCCAAGGCGCTGGTGGAATGGATGACCACACCTGAAGCGCAAAAGATCTTCGCCGACGTTAACCAGGAATTCCCGGCCAACCCGACGGTGAAACCGTCCGCGGAAGTCGAAGCCTGGGGCACGTTTAAACCGGACACCCTGCCGGTTGAAGTGGCGGGTCTGCGTCAGGCAGAAGCCATTCGCCTGATGGACCGCGCCGGTTGGAACTGACTCGTGGCGAGGGAGCTTGCTCCCGCTCGGCCGCGAAGCGGTCGTAATCCGGCAATCGAGTTCCACCTGAATATTCGCGGTGGCTGATTTTAGGGTCGCTTCGCCCAAGCGCGGACAGACCCCGCGGGAGCAAGCTCCCTCGCCACAATATGAAGCTGGCTGTATTACTGCGTCGGCTCCGCACTTTTTAGAGACTTTCCTTGGCCCATCCCGCCCAACGCCGTTGGTAYCCGCTGGTTTTCGTCGTTGCCGCCCTGGTGCTGCTGCCGCTGAGTGTGTTGCTGCTGTCATGGCAAGCTGTCGACCTGCAGATCTGGTCGCACCTGTGGGACACCCAGATGCCGCGCCTGCTGGGCAACACCCTGACGCTGATCCTCGGCGTCGGGGTGGGTGTCACGCTGTTGGGCGTGAGCCTGGCGTGGTTGACCAGCCTCTGCGAATTCCCCGGACAACGTTGGCTGGATTGGGCGCTGATGCTGCCGTTTGCGATCCCGGCTTATGTGCTGGCGTTCGTTTACGTCGGACTGCTGGATTTCGCCGGTCCTGTGCAAACCCTGCTTCGCGAGTGGTTTGGCAGCGGCTTGCGATTGCCGCGCGTGCGCTCCACCGGTGGGGTGATTCTGGTATTGGTGCTGGTGTTCTATCCCTACGTCTACTTGCTGGCGCGCACGGCGTTTCTGGCCCAGGGCAAAGGCCTGATGGAGGCTGCGCGCGTGCTCGGCCAATCACCGTGGCAAGCATTCTGGCGCGTGGCCTTGCCGATGGCCCGGCCAGCGATTGGAGCGGGTGTTGCTCTGGCGTTGATGGAGACGCTGGCGGATTTCGGGGCGGTATCGGTGTTCAACTTCGATACCTTCACCACGGCGATTTACAAAACCTGGTATGGCTTCTTCAGCCTGTCGAGCGCTGCACAACTGGCCAGCCTGTTGCTGTTGGTGGTGATGTTGCTGCTGTACGGCGAGCGCCGTGCGCGTGGCGCCAGTCGGGCGAGTAACGAGCGGCCACGGGGCCGGGCGCTTTATCACCTGCGCGGGTTCAAGGCTGTGGCCGCCAGCAGCTGGTGCGGGCTGGTGTTTGCCTGCGCCTTTGTCATTCCATTGCTGCAACTGGTGGCGTGGTTCTGGCAGCGCGGGCGCTTCGATCTGGATGAGCGTTACGCCGGGCTGATCATCCATACGTTGTACCTGGGCGCCATGGCGGCGCTGATCACCGTCAGCGTCGCGCTGGTGTTGGCGTTTGCCCGGCGCCTGGCACCGACCCGGATGATTCGCTCCGGAGTCAGCCTGGCCAACATCGGCTACGCCTTGCCCGGTTCGGTGCTGGCGGTATCGATCATGCTGGCGTTCAGTTACCTGGACCGTGAGCTGGTGGTGCCGCTGTCGGGCTGGCTTGGCGGCGCGGGCAAACCGTTGCTGCTGGGCAGTCTGTCGGCGCTGTTGCTGGCGTATCTGGTGCGCTTTATCGCGGTGGCGTACGGGCCGTTGGAAAATAGCCTGGCGCGAATCCGTCCGTCGTTGCCAGAAGCTGCACGCTGTTTGGGTGTCAGTGGGCCACGACTGTTTTTCAAGGTGTATCTGCCGTTGTTGCTGCCCGGAACGTTGAGCGCAGTGCTGCTGGTGTTCGTCGACGTGCTCAAGGAAATGCCCGCGACCTTGCTGATGCGCCCGTTTGGCTGGGACACGCTGGCGGTGCGGATCTTTGAAATGACCAGCGAAGGCGAGTGGGCACGGGCGTCGTTGCCGGCGCTGACACTGATTCTGGTGGGCCTGTTACCCGTCATCGGCTTGATTCGACGTTCGGCACATCAAAACGGCTAGGTGCCAGTCCTACACCTTGCGGCTACAATGCGCGGCATTCGGTGCGGATCGTCCTTCAGACCGGGTCGCTGAAATAGGCTGAAAGCCTTCTACTTCAAGGCTTTCAACCATACAGCGCCTGTCCGTACCTTCGCCACGCCCGGAAGGAGAAACCCATGGGACAGCGTACGCCTCTGTATGACCTTCATCTCGCACTTGGCGCGAAGATGGTCGATTTTGGCGGTTGGGATATGCCATTGCATTACGGCTCACAGGTCGAGGAACACCATCAGGTGCGCCGCGACTGTGGGGTTTTCGATGTCTCCCATATGACCGTAATCGATGTCAGCGGCCCTCAGGCCAAGGCCTGGCTCCAGCATTTGCTGGCCAATGATGTCGAACGTCTGCACAGCGTCGGCCGTGCCTTGTACAGCACCATGCTCAATGAGCGGGGCGGGGTGGTCGACGACATGATCGTTTATCGCCTGGAAGACGCTTACCGCCTGGTGGTGAACGCCGCCACCCGTGATCAGGACATGGCCTGGATGCAGGCCCAGCTCGGCGACTATCAGGTACAACTGCACGAGCGTAGCGAGTTGGCGATGCTGGCGATTCAAGGTCCGCAGGCGCGGCAAAAGATCGCCGAACTGGTGACCCAGTCCCGTGGCACGCTGATCCAGCAGCTCAAACCGTTTGAAGGTCAGTGTGACGGTGACTGGTTCATCGCCCGTACCGGTTACACCGGTGAAGACGGTCTGGAGATTGCCCTGCCGGCCGATCAGGCGCCGGGATTCTTCAATGATCTGGTGGGTGCAGGCATATCGCCGATAGGCCTCGGCGCTCGTGACACGCTGCGTCTTGAGGCCGGGATGAACCTCTACGGCCAGGACATTCATCAGGATGTCTCACCGCTGGCTTCCAATATGGCCTGGAGCATTGCCTGGGAACCGGCCACTCGTCAGTTCATCGGCCGCGCAGCGCTGGAGGCTGAACGGGCCGCCGGGGTGAAGCAAAAACTGGTTGGTCTGGTGCTCGAAGAGCGTGGGGTTTTACGTGCCCATCAGGTGGTTCGCATCGCTGATGTTGGCGAAGGGGAGATCACCAGTGGTAGTTTCTCTCCTACGCTTAGCAAATCGATTGCCTTGGCACGGGTGCCGATGGCGACCGCCGACCGGGCTGAAGTGGAAATTCGTGGCAAGTGGTACCCGGTTCGGGTGGTCAAACCGACCTTCGTACGACACGGCAAAACCCTGATCTAACTTTCTCTGGCGGGCCAGCACCGCTGACATTTCTTCTTGAGGATACAGAACATGAGCGATATCCCTACCGACCTGCGTTTTGCCGAAAGTCACGAGTGGGCGCGTCTGGATGAAGATGGCGGCGTAAAAGTCGGCATTTCAGACCATGCTCAGGAAGCTTTGGGCGATGTGGTGTTCGTCGAGCTGCCGGAAATCGGCAAAGTCTTCGCTGCCGGTGAAGCTGCGGGCGTAGTCGAGTCGGTCAAGGCGGCTTCGGATATCTACTCGCCGGTCTCCGGTACAGTCATCGCCGTTAACGAAGAGTTGGYCAACAGCCCGGAGCTGGTCAACAGCGCGCCATACGACAGCTGGTTCTTCAAACTCGAGCCGACTGATACCTCTGAGCTGGACAAGTTGCTCGACCCTACAGGCTACAAGCACGCCATCGGCGAGTAATTGCTGCCGGAAATGAAAAAGYCTCGAGTGATCGAGGCTTTTTTGTGGGCGCGATTTACGCGTTTTGCAATACAGTCTTCACCGCGGCCACTGAACGCTCTACATCGCTTTTGCTCATGGCCGTGAACATCGGCAGCGAGACGATCAGGCGACCGACACGCTCGGACACCGGGAACATGCCTTCCTTGAAACCGCGTTCGCGGTAAAGGCTCAGCAGGTGGATCGGCGGGTAGTGGTAGCCGATGCCGACGCCCAGTTCCTGCATTTGCTCCATGAAGGTCGCGCGGGCCGGTTTGCCGTCCTTGCGCTCTGGCAACACCAGCTGGAACAAGTGCCAGTTGCTGTTGGTGAAGTCTGCCGGTGGCAGCTGCGCACCGTATTTGGCTTCGAAATCGCTGCCGAAGCAGGCGAAGTAGTGCTTGGCCAGTTCACGGCGGTGAGCGGTGATGGCTTCAATGTGGGCGAACTGGCCCAGGCCAATGGCTGCTGCCACGTCGGTCATGTTGAACTTGCCGCCCAGCACATCGACATCCAGGCCGTCGAAGCCGGTACGGGTCACGCCTTGCAGGCGATATTTCTCGGCCAGGCGCACTTCTTCAGCGTTGTTCAGAACCAGGCAACCACCTTCCGAGGAGGTGACGTTCTTGTTCGCCTGGAAGCTGAACGACACGAAGTCGCCGGTGGAGCCGATGCGCTGACCATTCCAGCTCGAACCCAATGCCTGGGCGGCGTCTTCGATAATGCGCAGGCCGTGTTTCTTGGCGATCGCGTACAGGCGGCTCATGTCCACCGGCAATCCGGCGAGGAACACCGGGATAATGGCCTTGGTACGCGGGGTAATGGCAGCTTCGAGCTGGTCCAGATCGATATTGCGGGTGATCGGGTCGATGTCGGCGAACACCGGGGTGGCGCCGACTTCGAGAATCACGTTAGCCGTGGCGACCCAGGAAATCGGCGTGGTGATGACTTCGTCACCGGCACCGATCCCGGCGATGCGCAGGGCGATCTCCATGGTGCAGGTCCCGGAGTTGAACGTGCGCACCGGACGGCCGCCAAAAAACTCCGAGAGCTGGGCTTCGAACGCCTGCACCTTGGGCCCGCTGGTGATCCAGCCGGAGCGCAAGACATCGCCGACAGCGGCAATTGTGGCTTCATCGATAGTAGGTTTGGAAAACGGCAGAAAAGGCAGTTGGCTCATGACGATCAGTGCACCCGATTGGCTGACGGTAGATATATGCGCCGCACATGATGAGCCTGATTGAGCAAAGACGCCATGCCGAGTGCACAGGGGGAGCTATGCTGCTTTGATCGAGTTGCATCGACGTTGAGCGCCATTCAAGAGAGAGCCCGTCATGTCCCAGTTGCCATCCTTGAGCCAGTTACGAGATCCGAATGCCTTTCTGCGGCGCCACCTGGGGCCGGACACCGCCGAGCAGCAGGCGATGCTCGACAGCCTCGGGCTCGGCAGCCGCGTCGAACTCATCGAGCAGACGGTGCCGCCGGGAATTCGCCTCAATCGCGTACTGGACTTGCCGCCTGCGCTCGATGAAGAGGCCGCGTTGGCAAAGCTGCGCGGCTATGCCGAACAGAATCAGGTCTGGACCAGCCTGATCGGCATGGGTTACCACGGCACCCTGACACCTGCGGTGATCTTGCGCAACGTGCTGGAAAATCCCGGTTGGTACACCGCTTACACGCCCTATCAGCCGGAAATTGCTCAGGGGCGACTCGAAGCACTGCTCAATTTCCAGCAATTGACCATCGACCTGACGGGCCTGGAACTGGCCAACGCCTCGTTGCTCGACGAAGCCACGGCAGCGGCCGAAGCCATGGCGCTGGCCAAGCGTGTCGCGAAGTCGAAAAGCAATCTGTTCTTCGTCGACGAGAACTGTCATCCACAAACCATTTCCGTGGTGAAGACCCGCGCTGAAGGCTTTGGCTTCGAGCTGATCGTCGACGCTGTGGATAACCTGAAACAGCATCAGGTATTCGGCGCGCTGCTGCAGTACCCCGATACCCATGGCGAAATCCGCGACCTGCGCCCGCTGATCGATCACTTGCATGCGCAGCAGGCGCTGGCCTGCGTTGCGGCTGATCTGCTGAGCCTGTTGTTGCTGACGCCGCCAGGTGAAATGGGCGCTGACGTGGTATTCGGCTCGTCCCAGCGCTTTGGTGTGCCGATGGGCTACGGCGGCCCTCACGCAGCGTTTTTCGCCAGCCGCGATGAATACAAACGAGCGATCCCCGGGCGGATCATCGGCGTTTCGAAAGATGCTCGCGGCAATGTCGCGTTGCGCATGGCCCTGCAAACCCGCGAGCAACACATCCGCCGCGAGAAGGCCAATTCGAACATCTGCACGGCCCAGGTGTTACTGGCCAATATCGCCAGTTTTTACGCGGTCTACCATGGCCCGCAGGGGCTTAAACGGATTGCGCAACGGGTACACCGGCTAACGTGCATTCTCGCCGCCGGGCTCGAGCGCAACGGCATCCCCCGGCTCAACCAGCATTTCTTCGACACCTTGACCCTGGAAGTCGGCGGCAGCCAGACCGCAATCATCGACAGCGCCAAAGCGGCGCAAATCAATTTGCGGATTCTTGGGCGCGGGCAGGTTGGCTTGAGTCTCGACGAGAGCTGTGATGAGCGCACCGTAGCGAAGCTGTTTGATGTGTTCCTGGGCGCCGATCACGGGCTTGATGTTGCCGAGCTGGATGGCGAGCCGCTGGTCTCCGGGGTTCCCGACAGCTTGTTGCGGACCACGTCGTATTTACGCCATCCAGTGTTCAACGCTCATCACAGCGAAACCGAGATGCTGCGTTACCTCAAGCAACTGGAGAACAAGGACCTGGCGCTCAACCAGTCGATGATTCCGCTGGGCTCCTGCACCATGAAGCTCAATGCCAGCAGCGAGATGATCCCGATCACCTGGCCAGCGTTCGCCAACCTGCACCCCTTTGCGCCGAGAGAGCAGGCGGTGGGTTATTCGCTGATGATCAGCGAACTGGAAAGCTGGCTCTGCGCGATCACCGGTTTTGATGCGATCTGCATGCAGCCCAACTCCGGCGCCCAAGGTGAATACGCCGGGTTGCTGKCGATCCGCAAATACCATGAAAGCCGTCAGCAAGGTGCACGGGACATCTGCCTGATTCCCGCTTCTGCCCATGGCACCAATCCGGCCTCGGCGCAGATGGCCGGGATGCGGGTGGTGATCGTCGACTGCGACGATGCCGGTAACGTCGACCTTGATGACTTGAAAGCCAAGGCGACGGCTGCCGGCGACAAGCTTTCCTGCCTGATGGCCACTTACCCTTCGACCCACGGGGTGTATGAAGAGGGCATCAGCGAAATCTGCGAAGTTATCCACAGCCACGGCGGCCAGGTGTACATGGATGGCGCCAACCTCAATGCGCAAGTCGGACTGGCTCGGCCGGCGGATATCGGCGCCGACGTTTCACACATGAACCTGCACAAGACCTTCTGCATTCCCCATGGCGGAGGCGGGCCGGGGATGGGGCCGATTGGCATACGGGCGCATTTGGCACCGTTCGTTGCCAATCACCCGGTGGTGCCGATCGAGGGGCCCCATCCGCAGAATGGCGCAGTCAGCGCGGCGCCCTGGGGCAGTGCGAGCATTTTGCCGATCAGCTGGATGTACATCGCGATGATGGGGCCGCAGTTGGCGGATGCCAGTGAAGTGGCGATTCTTTCGGCCAATTACCTGGCTAAACAGTTATCCGGTGCGTTTCCGGTGCTCTATACCGGGCGCAACGAGCGGGTGGCGCACGAATGCATCCTCGACTTGCGACCGCTCAAGGCGCAGACCGGTATCAGCGAAGAAGACGTTGCCAAGCGGCTGATGGATTACGGTTTCCATGCGCCGACCATGTCTTTCCCGGTGCCGGGAACGTTGATGGTCGAGCCTACTGAAAGCGAATCCAAGGCGGAACTGGATCGCTTTATCARCGCSATGCTGAGCATTCGCGCGGAAATTGCCGAGGTGCAGAATGGCAATTGGTCTGCCGAGGACAATCCGCTGAAACGCTCGCCGCATACGTTGGCGGACATTACCGGCGTCTGGGATCGGCCCTACAGCATCGAACAAGCGGTGACCCCGGATGCGCACACCAGGCTGCATAAATACTGGCCGACGGTGAACCGCGTGGACAACGTTTACGGGGATCGCAACCTGTTCTGCGCCTGCGTGCCGGTGGATGAATACCGCTGACATGCGTAAATCAAATAATGTGGGAGCGAGCCTGCTCGCGATGACGATGTAACAGACAGCAAAAATGTTGAATGTTATGACCCCAACGCGAGCAGGCTCGCTCCCACAGTGGATCGCATTTTTACAGCAACAGAATTATTCCGGGGCGACCGCGTTCTTGGCCAGGATTGCGTTGGCCAATTCCATGTCGGTAGCCTTCAAACCCGGATTGTCGGCACGGACTTTCTGCATGGCGGATTCCAGGTACGGACCACGGATATTGCCGTCACTGGCCACGAAGCTGCTGGCGTCGTCCTGAGCGGCGACGACCAGCTTGTGATCCCTGKAGGTCAGGTAGGTGGACGCGGTGGTCGCACCTGAGGAAATAACTTCTTGCAAGATGCCGTCATGGTCGTGGTCACGGCCATGGGCCATTGCTGAACCGATAGACAGGGAAAGCAAGGCAAACGTAGCGGCAGCAAGTTTAAAACGCATTATGGGTGACTCCAGTGGGATTTCTGGCAGGTTGGATTGCCAATACCCCAAACGAGTTCCGTAGCGTTCATCGGCGTGTTCGACCAGGATAACCCCCCCTATTTCTGCTCACTCTGCGGCGTCACTCGCAGCACCTCTTCAATTGTCGTCAGCCCCGCCGCGACTTTTTGTGCGCCCGACAGCCGCAGGCTGCGCATGCCTTCCTTGAACGCCTGGCGACGGACGGCGAGCAGGTCGGTGTCGGGGTTGATCAGGGCTTTGACGCTGTCGGTCATTTGCATGATTTCGTAGACCCCGGCGCGTCCGCGATAACCGGTGTCGCGACACTCCAGGCAGCCAATCGCACGTTGGGCGTTGCCTGGCAGCGGTGCTTGCCAGGGACGGGTCAAAGTTTGCCAATCGTCTTCGCCCAGCGTCAGCGGTGCCTTGCAATGCGGGCATAGCGTGCGGACCAGACGTTGTGCCATGACTCCCAGCAGGGTGGCTTTGATCAGGTAATGCGGCACGCCGAGTTCCAGTAAGCGGCTGATGGCGCTCGGTGCGTCGTTGGTGTGCAGGGTCGACAACACCAGGTGCCCGGTGAGTGCCGCCTGAATAGCCATTTCGGCGGTTTCGAGGTCGCGGATCTCGCCGATCATGATGATGTCCGGATCTTGTCGCATCAGTGCGCGCACACCGCTGGCAAAGGTCAGGTCGATGTTGTGCTGGACCTGCATCTGATTGAACGCCGGCTCGACCATTTCGATCGGGTCTTCGATGGTGCAGAGGTTGACCTCTGGCGTCGCGAGTTTTTTCAGCGTGGTGTAGAGCGTGCTGGTCTTGCCCGAACCGGTCGGCCCGGTGACCAGAATGATGCCGTTGGGCTGGCGGGTCATGTCCTGCCAGCGGCGCAGGTCATCGGCGGAAAACCCGAGCTGGTCGAAGTCCTTGAGCAGCACTTCCGGATCGAAGATCCGCATGACCATTTTTTCCCCGAATGCCGTGGGTAGCGTCGACAGCCGCAACTCTACTTCGCCGCCGTCCGGAGTTTTGGTCTTGACCCGGCCATCCTGGGGTTTGCGCTTTTCTGCAACGTTCATCCGCCCCAGGCTCTTCAGGCGACTGACGATCGCCATGGTCACCTGCGGTGGAAATTGATAGACGTTGTGCAATACGCCGTCGATGCGAAAGCGCACGGTGCCTTGTTCGCGCCGTGGTTCGATGTGGATATCACTGGCGCGTTGCTGGAAAGCRTACTGGAACAACCAGTCGACGATGTTGACGATGTGCGCGTCGTTGGCGTCCGGTTCCTGATCGCTGGCGCCGAGGTTGAGCAACTGTTCGAAGTTGCCCAGGGTGTTCATGTGCTGATCGGCATTGGTCGCGCCGCTGACCGATTTGGCCAGGCGGAAGAATTCCACGCTGAAGCGCTGGATATCCGCCGGGTTGGCCACTACCCGTTTGATCGGCAACTGTAGAACGTGGGTCAGGTCGGCTTCCCAGCTGCGCACATAAGGCTGCGCGCTAGCGACAGTGACGGCGTCGCGGTCGATCGCTACCGCGAGGATCTTGTGGCGCTGGGCAAAGGCGTAAGACATCAGCGAGGTAATTTGCGCGACGTTTATTTTCAGCGGGTCGATGCGCAAGTAAGGCTGGCCGGCCTGCTGCGAGAGCCACAGGGTCAGGCTTTCCAGATCCAGGCGTTTGCCGGGGCGGCTGAGGTCGTCGAGGTGTTGGCTGGCAAGGAACTCCAGCGGGTGCAACTGGCTGTTGCTGGCGTTGCGACGGGTGGTCAGCGCGTGCTCGGCCGAGTCCTGGCTGATGAAACCTTKGGCGACCAGTTCGCGTAGCAGGTCATTGAGATCCAGCCAGCGATCCTGAGTGGCGAGTTGAACGGACATCCGGGCTCCTTATGGAAACGATCCTGCACGTGCGGTGTAGACAGGTGCGTCTCTGACCACAGATGCCAAGAATAGTCCCCGCAAGGACCGACCGTTCGGTTGTCGGCCGATTCATCGTTGCGAGTCTTTACCGGAACGCTTCAGCCGGCGGCCTGTGCAGGCTGAACCCATTGCGAATCAGCCGCTTGCAGTTCCACCGAGCAGACACTGATCAGGTTACGTAATTTTTCCGCGATGACCTGGGCGCGGTGCCAGCTCAAGCCGTCCATGACGACACTGATCGACAGCAGGTCGTCGTCGCGCAGCACATTGACCTGCTGCGGAACCAGAAACTGCAATGCGAACAGATTCAGTGTCCGACACAACACGTCCGGCTCGGCCTCGGCCAGCAATTGGTAGTGCACGCGGCAATGGGCATTACTGACGTTCCACACATCGGCGCGGGTTGGGGTGTTGCTGACGGCTTCGAGCGGGGGCATGGTCGGTCTCCAAATCATTGGAGAAATTTTTACATTCGGTGCCGGGTATTTCTTATCTATGATGAGGCTAATTGGCTGTAAATCGAATTGTCCAATTCTCAGATAATGTTTTTACGGGTTTTTCTATGCATAGCGAACTTGACGCGTACGACCGACGGATTCTGGCGCTGCTGCAAGAGGACGCCTCACTTTCCAGTGCGCAGATTGCCGAGCAGGTCGGGCTATCGCAGTCGCCGTGCTGGCGGCGCATTCAGCGGATGAAGGAGGAGGGGGTTATTCGTGGGCAGGTGACCTTGCTCGATCGCAAGAAAATCGGCCTCAACACGCAAATTTTCGCCGAAATCAAACTCAACGCCCACGGGCGTTCGATTGCCGGTGTTGCGGGGTTAAAGCCTTGCGGTGAATGTGCGGGCCTCATCGCGGGCAAGCCTTGCTCCTACGGGTTATGTGCCAACCACCCAATGGTGATTTGCCGTACATACTGTAGGAGCAAAGCTTGCTCGCGATGGCGGTCTTACATACGCAACAACATCTTCCACGCGCGGTTCTGATACACCGCAATCGCCTGCTGCTTGCGTGCGTCCAGCACTTCGTCGGTGATCGGCTCGTTGGCCAGTTGCGCGAGTTTGTTCAGTTCACCGTACAGGCGATCCATTTCCGGGATGTCCAGCACGTTGCGGGCATGGTGCAGCCAGGCCTGGATGCGTTCAATACGCGGCAGTTGCTCGGCCAGGTCTTCCGGCTGTTGCTGATAGCGCTGCAATTGCAGGGACGTCGCTTCTTCGCCCAGCAGGCGCGGCAACCAGTTACCCAGTTGTGCAGCACCCTGGCGATTGCCGCGAACGTTGCGATCGGCAGTCCAGGTGCGGGCCAGCAACCAGCGCGAGGTGTTCAGCGAGAACTGGCCCCAGCGCGGGTCTTCGAGCTCTTCAAGGAACTGCTCCGGCGCGGCTTTGCGCACGTCTTCGTCGTCCAGACCTGCCTGAACCAGCGGGCGCCAGTCTTCCAGCAAGGCATCCAGCGCCACGCGCAAGTCGTGGGTCGACTGACGCGGAGCGGCTTGACCCAGGCTGCTGAGCAGTGCGCGCAATTCAGCCAGGTTTTCGACCCAGTCCTGCAGCAGGCGCCAGTGGCCGTTGAAGCGATACTGCTCGGCCAGACGCTGACTGCTGCCCAGCAAGTGCCAGCTCAATGCGGCGAACGCGTCGTCCAGCGGCATTTCGAAGGTCAGCTCCGGCGCTGGCAGGCTCAATGAATAGCTGTTGGCGTCGAACAGGCGGTAGCCGCGCTCGGCCTTGCTGATATCGCACGGCATCAGCGCCAGGGTCGCGGCCAGCTCGGCGGCCAGTTCCAGCAATGCCTCGGGCTCGCCTTCGCGTAGCTCCAGCTCCAGCTCGCAGATTTCTTCTTTCTGTTTGCCGGCAATCACGTTGCCCAGGTCCAGTGCGGCTTCGATGACCACTTTGGTCTTGCCACGGCCCCAGGCGATTTCTGCGCGTTCACGGACGAAATCAGTGGTGAAAATAGCCTTCAGGGTTTTCTTGTCCAGCTCGGCCAGCTCTTCGGGCCAGCATTCGCCGTCGAGTTTCTTCACGTCGAGCTTGGCTTTGGGCAGATTCCAGTCGTATTCGTTACGCTCGGACAGACCGGCGACACTGTGGCCACGGGTCTTGAGTGTTTGAATGACTTCTTCGCCATCGCGGCGCAGGCGCAGGGCGACCTTGGCGCGGGCCAGGTCACGTTCTGGCGTGTCGAAGTACTGGTTCATCAACTCACGGCGTTCCCAGCCACTTTTGTTACGTTTTTTCAGTAGCGGGTGCTCGCGCAGGGCGGCGAGGGTTTCGCGGCTGACGCGGAGTTTGATTTCGGTTTCTTTCTGCATGGCCGGAAAATCCAGGATCGGGAGCGCAGCCGGGGGAATGTGTGGCTGCCAAGGCCGTGCAGTGTACAGCACTCATTAAACCTACGCGCCGCGACGGTTTATTCCTGTCACAGGATGGCTCTATGATGAGTGTTCATCTTGGGAGTTGGGAGTCAGCGATGCCTTTGCCGTCCATGAAAGATCAGTTCGCTGCGCTGATCGCCGCACCGTCCGTCAGCTGTACCCAACCCAGCCTCGATCAATCCAATCGCGCGGTCATTGATTTGCTGGCGACCTGGCTCGGTGACCTGGGCTTTTCGTGCGATATCCAGCAAGTCAGTCCTGGCAAATTCAACTTGCTCGCCAGTTTTGGCAGTGGCCCCGGCGGGCTGGTACTGGCCGGGCACAGCGACACGGTGCCGTTCGACGGCGCGCTGTGGCAGACCGATCCGCTGAAACTGACCGAAGTCGACGGCCGCTGGGTCGGCCTCGGCAGTTGCGACATGAAGGGGTTTTTCGCGCTGGCCATCGAAGCCGTGTTGCCGCTGCTGGATAAACCGTTCAAGCAGCCACTGATGATCCTCGCCACCTGTGACGAAGAAAGCTCCATGGCGGGTGCCCGGGCGTTGGCGGCTGCCGGTCGGCCATTGGGCAGGGTAGCGGTGATCGGTGAGCCAACAGGCTTGAAACCGATCCGTCTGCATAAAGGCGTGATGATGGAGCGCATCGATATTCTCGGTCAGAGCGGCCATTCGTCCGATCCGCGCCTGGGCCATAGTGCTCTGGAGGCCATGCACGATGCGATGGGCGAGTTACGCGGCTTGCGCCTGCAATGGCAGCGCGAGTTTCGTAATCCGCAGTTCAGTGTGCCGCAACCGACACTGAATTTCGGCTGCATCCACGGTGGCGACAACCCGAACCGGATCTGCGGTCAATGCTCGCTGGAATTCGACCTGCGGCCCTTGCCAGGCATGGACCCGAACGCATTGCGTGCAGCGATCCGGCAGAAACTCGAACCGGTCGCCGAGCTCCATCAGGTCAAGATCGACTACGCTCCGCTGTTCCCTGAAGTGCCGCCTTTCGAGCAGGCGGCCGACTCGGAACTGGTGCAGGTCGCCGAAAGACTCACCGGCCACCTTGCCGAAGCAGTAGCGTTCGGCACTGAAGCGCCTTATCTTCAGCGTCTTGGCTGCGAGACAGTGGTGCTTGGCCCAGGTGATATCGCCTGCGCCCACCAACCAGGGGAATACCTTGAAATGTCACGTTTGCAGCCTACCGTGCATCTATTACGTCAACTGATCGAACACTACTGCCTGACCCCGGCTTGATAAATCCCGGGGCACCCAACCCGTATTCATGAGGAGAACGCGCGTGTCGCCAAGCCTGTTCCGACGATAACCACCAGCCCGCTGTGCGTTTTGCTTCGTCCTTTTTATCGGCTGCTATTTGTTACAGGCGCAGGTGTTATGCCCGAATACGTTAACTGGCTTCGTCACGCTTCCCCTTACATCAACGCTCACCGCGATTGCACCTTCGTCGTCATGCTGCCCGGCGACGGCGTCGAGCACCCGAACTTCGGCAATATCGTCCACGACCTGGTGCTGCTGCACAGCCTGGGTGTGCGGCTGGTATTGGTTCACGGTTCGCGTCCGCAAATTGAAACCCGTCTTGCCGCACGTGGCCTGACTCCGCATTACCACCACGGGATGCGCATCACCGATGCGGCGACCCTGGAGTGTGTGATCGATGCGGTGGGGCAACTGCGTATTGCCATCGAGGCGCGCCTGTCGATGGACATGGCGTCTTCGCCGATGCAGGGCTCGCGTCTGCGAGTGGCCGGCGGCAATCTGGTGACCGCACGGCCGATCGGTGTGCTCGAAGGTATCGATTATCACCACACCGGCGAAGTGCGTCGGGTCGACCGCAAGGGCATCAACCGTCTGCTGGATGAGCGCTCTATCGTATTG
>NZ_JBFTLU010000062.1:0-15302 GCF_056396605.1 Pseudomonas sp. 05T35 | reverse complement strand
ACGTGATGCAAGTCGCCAACGACCTCAAATACCACCTGGGCTGGGCCGTACAGATCTACAACGCCGCCGAAGCCCTGCCCAACCTGATCAACCCGTTCTATATGCTGCCGCTGCTTGGCGTGCTCGGTTTGAAGGCGCGGGACCTGATCGGGTTTTCGTTTGTGCAACTGCTGGTGCACACGCCGCTGGTGCTGTTTCTGTTGTGGGCGCTGGGGACGACGCTGACGTATGTGGCGCCGGTGATGCCTTAGTAAAAATGGGGCTGAAACCCTCTTGTCACCTCGCCGTCATATCTCGCTGCTAGCGTCCAGCCGAAATATACGGCAACACTTTTCCGCAAAACAGGATTCAGGATGAACGACGACAAAACCGGCAACGATGCGCCTCCTCCAGCAGACGACAGCCCCACCGACACCAGCCGTCGGCGCTTTCTGGGGGGCGTTGCAGTCCTCGGTGTCGGCGCAACGCTGAGCGCGTGCGGCAATACTGGCGAGACTCCGGGTAAGCCTGAAGAGCGGCCGCTGTCGCCTGCCGAGCTGGACAAGGCGTTGCGCGATCAGGTGAAAAACGTGGTGGTGATCTTCGCCGAGAACCGCAGCTTCAATAACCTGTTCAGTGATTTTCCTGGCCTTGAAAAACCGTTGTCAGCCCTCAAGCCTGAGGACTATCAACAGCGCGACCGGGATGGCAGCCTGCTGGAAACCTTGCCGCCGGCCTGGGGTGGCGTGTTGCAGATCGGTCCGCAAACCCTCGATGGCGTGACCTATCCGAACGAAACCCAATTCCAGCAACACTTGCCCAACGCCCCCTACGCCCTCAAAGGCCCGAATGGCGAAGACTTGCCGTTTGGTCTGGTGACGCGTGATCTATGGCATGTGTTCTATCAGAACCAGATGCAGATCAACGGCGGCAAGAACGACCGTTTTGTCGCCTGGGCCGATTCGGGCGGCTTGACCATGGGGCATTACGCCCAAAGCCGTTATTCCCTGCGTCTATGGGACGTAGCTCGGGAGTTCGTGCTGTGCGACAACTTCTTCCAAGGCGCTTTTGGCGGCTCGTTTCTCAACCATCAATACCTGATCAGTGCCACCGTGCCGTTTTACCCGGATGCCGCCAACTCGGTGGCCAAGGCGCAAATCGCTTCGCTGCAAAGCGATGACCCGCGAGACACGCGCCTCAAGCCGCTGGAAAAATCCCCGGCCAGCGCCATGAGCGGTCCACCGCAGTTCGGCCCCAGCGCCCTGACCCCGGATGGTTACGCGGTCAACACCATGGCCCCGCCTTATTGGCCAACCTGGATCCGCGACCCGGAACGCCCGGAATACGCCAAAGCCGATCTACCCAGCGTGCTGGTACCGCAAACCCACGAACACATCGGCGACAAGCTGTCGAAGAAGAACATCGACTGGGCCTGGTACGCCGGCGCCTGGCAGGCGACGCTGGACCAGTTCAAGGACTCGGGGGGCATTCCGAAGATCCCCAACTTCCAGTATCACCATCAGCCGTTCAACTACTTCAAGCAGTTGGGTCCGGAAAACCCGGCCGAACGCAGCAAACACCTGCGTGATGGCGGTCTGGGTGACGAGTCGACCACTAACCGGTTTTTTGCCGATGCCGAAGCCGGGAAGTTGCCGGCGGTGAGTTTCTACAAACCCCAGGGCAACCTGAACATGCACGCCGGTTACGCCGACGTGGCATCCGGTGACCGGCATATCGTCCGTGCCCTGAAGGTGCTGCGTGAAAGCCCGCAGTGGAAAAACATGGTGGTGGTGGTCACGGTCGACGAAAACGGCGGCTGGTGGGACCACGTCGCGCCGCCGCAAGGTGATCGCTGGGGCCCAGGCACGCGGGTGCCGGCGCTGGTGGTGTCGCCATTCGCCCGTAAAGGCACGGTGGATCACACGGTGTACGACACCGCGTCGATCCTGCGGTTGATCACCCGGGTGTTCCAGCTTGAGACGCTCGACGGGATCAAGCAGCGCGATACCGCAATGATTGCCCGAGGCCAGAAGCCGATGGGCGATTTAAGCAATGCGCTGCATTTTTCCGGCTGATTGACTTTCAGTCTTGCGATCTTTTCGCGTGGGTACTAGACCTATCAACGCAAGTGGTTTCAGTATGTAACCGCCCTCGCTTTCGAGGACCCACGCTGAAAAGGATCTGAGCATGTTCAAACTCGCAGGATTGAGCCTCACCCTCGCCGCCCTTACCTTGAGTGCTACCGCCCACGCCGATACCGACCTGAAACTGGGCAGTACCGAACGGGTAACGCAGCTGTTCGCCTACCCCAACAACTGCAACGTGATTTGCTATCGCAACTGGACGCTGGAGCAAACGGTCGAGCACTACCTGACCCAAAGCGTTCAACGAGATGGCTACGCCACGGCAAAGGTCCATGTAAAAACCGATAACAATCAGCTCTACGCAAACATCAGTGGCGTGCCAAAGGACTACGCAAAACCGTTGACTGCATTGCTCGATGCCGGGGATCTGGCCCACGCCGGCGCCAACAAGCTGAATGCCGACGGCAAGTGGGCGTACAGCTGGTACCTGTTCCTGCCCTTGGGCATGGCGCTGGAAAACCGCAAAAGTGTCGAGCTGCTGCACTTCCCACCGGACTATTCGCTGACCCAGGCCCAGGATTACCTGGAATCGAAGACCACCGACCGCTGGGCCACGCTACTGACTGCCAACGGTATCGCCGCCGGACAAACACCGGCCTACCAGACCATCATCGATATCGCGCCGATTGCCGCCCCTTCCACCGCCGGCAAGGACCTTGAAGGCGTCTACGGCTACTTCAAGGACTACCAGACCACCCTGGTCAAGCAATTCAGCCAGACCAGCAGCGGCGTGACCTTGCCGATGGTCGCGTTTGGTGCACCGGTGCGCAACTGGGTCAAGGAGCAGTATGGACAGACCGTGGCCGTGTTGGGCCTGGCACAAATCATCCCGACCCCGGGCGTGAAGGTGCCGGTACTGGGTTCCAACCACCCTAGCTACATTTGGTATGCGGCCGACCCGGCGAACTATAACGACGATCAGGCCAAGGCCGATGCCGTGGGTTTGAAGGTGATGGGGCAGGACTTGAGTGCGGCTTGCTGGCAAGCGGGTATGGGCAGCAAACCCGGCAGTGACCCGAGTGCACAACTCAACACCTGCACGCAAACCTGGCAAGTGGCCCAGAAAGAGAAAACCTGCGAGCTGTTCTACACCTCGATCCGCAATCTGACGCCCGAGCAAGCCGCAACCAAGTGTTCGGCCCCGGACATCAAACCCCAACTGGAGCAGTTGAAAGTGCCTGCACCCGCGCTGGCTGCATCGCACCTGTAATCCTGCGGGCACACCTGCTGCGTAAGCATTCGCTGACGCAGCAGGCAGCCTCTATCGCCTGTCAGATCTGACAGTAGACCCTCTGTTTCATTTGCGAGACTCTTTAGACGTACCCATGTGCTGCAGGGCTGGCAGGATCGCCAGCCTCCTGTGGTCGCAGCGCCCAATAAACAAGGATCGTTATGAAACCCCAGGCCAGCGACAAGGCAGCTACGCTGTCGAGCTGCRTTTACCCGAACAAAGAACTCAGGGCCCGTCAGGGCTACCCCTCCAAAGCTCACTTCACGGTAATCCAGACTGACGATGGGCGCGGTGCGGCAATCACGGCACAGCGCAATTACCTGCGTATCAGTCGTATCTGTCGGGTGTCGGGACTGCTGATCCATACCCGCCGTTTGCATACCCTGCAACTGGCGCCGGGTATCCACGTCTACGATCCGTTTTTTTCCGGGCTACTGCTGCATTCCTGCGACCCGAACGTCTTTCTCGACATGAGCGAACTGTGGCTATGGGCGCTGAAGGACATCGCACCTGGCACTGTGCTGTGCATGGACTACGCCAGCACTGAAGAGAAGCTGACGCGTCAGTTCGCCTGTCAGTGCGGCTCGCCCGATTGCCGCGGCTGGATCACCGGCTACGATGATCCGCCAAACGCCGAAGGCCAGAAGTTCTTGCAACACTGGCATCGACATAACCCCTGATAAACGGAGGCTCAGCGCCGTTTACAAGGCACCGACCGGACGCAAGCGGTATTGCGGCGGCAGTTGTTCGAAACCGCTGATAGTCGCGTTCAGGCTCTTCCAGCGACCATCCTTGATGCCGTAGATGCAGCCGTGAACCGACAGGCTCTGCCCGCGGTGCCAGGCATTTTGCACAATGCTGGTATGGCCGACGTTGGCCACTTGCTGAATCACGTTGAGTTCGCAGAGACGGTCGACCCGCTCTTCTTCAGTCGGCAATTGACCAAGCTCTTCGCGGTGTTCGTAATACAGATCGCGAATCGAGCGCAGCCAGCCGTCGATCAGGCCCAACTGGCGGTCCTGCATCGAGGCGCGCACACCGCCGCAACCGTAGTGGCCGGTGACCAGGATGTGTTTGACCTTGAGCACGTCCACCGCGTACTGAATCACCGACAGGCAGTTGAGGTCGGTGTGCAGCACCACGTTGGCAACGTTACGGTGCACAAACAGGTCGCCAGGTAGCATGCCGACGATTTCGTTGGCCGGTACGCGTGCGTCGGAGCAACCGATCCATAGGTATTCAGGGGTTTGCTGGCGGGCCAGTTTGGCGAAAAACTCAGGATCTTCCTGATTKATCGCATCGGCCCAACGCGCGTTGTTATCAATCAGATCTTGTAATTCGTTCATGCTCTGAAGCCTCAAGAATGGTGCGTTGCTTTGACAGACAACCGCCCGTCGGGGTCACGCGGGTGTTGCAGGTAGTCGAACAATAATGTCTTGGAATCTTTAAGGGTAACGCCTGTCCACCTTATAAGGCCCCACATTATGAGGAATTTCCATGACTGATTCACGACGTCCTTATGGCGCGGTCCAACCCGAGCCTATCGACGACAACGAAGACCGCATGGGTTCGATGCGCGAACTGGACTTCGATGAAGAAGAACCCGGCGAGACCATCGGTGGCCTGACCCGCGAGCACGAGCGTGAGCAACAATTGCCCAGCAAACGCGTACCTGAAAAAGGCACGGGCGGTGCCTCGGCTGACGACGACCCCATTGACGACGACATGAGCCCGGAAAACCTGATCCGCGAAGATGGCGCCCGCGACGCTCATGAAGCTGGAGAAGACTTCAGCGCCGATTGGGACTTGAGCATTGTCGATGAAGACGAAATCGGCGGCGGCAACGGGCTGGATGAGGCGGAACTGGCAGAACGCGATCCGGTTGATGGCAATCGTTGATCTCTAGTGTCTGAAAGACCGCCATCGCGAGCAAGCTCGCTCCCACATTCGATGGGTGTCGAATACAAAGCCCGTGACCAACATACCCCCTGTGGGAGCGAGCTTGCTCCGGGCGGCGTTCCGACGATGCTTTTAAGGCTCAATCCACCAATGTGCAGGCCATCACCACCGCATCTTCACGCCCACCGACTGCCGGGTAGTAATCGCGGCGGCGACCGATTTCATTGAAACCATAACGCTCATACAGACGGAACGCCGCCTGATTGCTGTCGCGCACTTCCAGKAAACATTCCCGGGCTTTGGCTTCATAGGCACGGGACATCAAGTGCTCAAGCAGCCTCAAACCCAGCCCGCGCCCCTGGTTTTCCGGCTTGACCGTGATGTTCAGCAGATGCGCCTCATCGAGGATGATCTGCACGACGCCGTGGCCAACCTGTTGCTGACCTTCGAACATCAGCCAGATCTGGTATTTGCCCAGACCATCAAGAAAAATCCCACGGGTCCAGGGATGGCTGAACGCCGCGTATTCGATTCGCAGTACAGCGTCCAAATCCGCTTCAGTCATCGGGCGGAACGATACAGCGTCACTCATTCGATTCTTTCCAACGCGCCATCAGCCGACGCATGGCTTGCCAGACATCAGCCTTACGCTGTGGCTCTTCCATTAATAATTCCAGGCCGGGCAGCGCCCAGACCGACCCCAGGCCTTCGACCTGAAGCTCACGATTGTAAGATTCAGCGTTCGCCTCACCGGCAAAACGCACCGCCGGCAGACCGATCAACCATAGACACACACAAGGCGCGTCTTCCAGGCGAGCCGAAAGGAACCCTTGAACGAAATCACGGGCAGCCTCCGGGCCTTGATCCATGGTTCCACGTGCCAGCAGCGGCCAGCGGACCGGTTCGCCGACAATTTGCGGGCTGTCTGGCAGGCCGGCGGCGCGCAGCATGTCCTTGAGCAGCAAGTAGGCCGGATCGCGAGTCTGGAACGCACCGCCTGTGGGTAACTCCACCAGCAGCAGGCAACGGCCGGCACGCAGCAATTGCAAGGCAAAGCGCGGTGGCGGCACTTGCGGCGCCTTGGCCGCGACCGGTGCGTCTTCGACCTCTTCGACCGGCTTGCTCGCCGGGCGCGCGACCGAAGGCGTTGGGCGCGGCACTTCGACCTTGACCCGCTCGGCCGGCTTGGCCACTGGCTCTGCAGCAGCTTTCGCGACCTGAGCCGGCGCAATCGGCGTTTCGACCAACGGCTCTGGCGCTTCCAGCAGCTCGGGCCGCGACGGCGCGGCAAAGGGCAATTCAGTGCGCGGCAGCCAGTTGACCACCTGCATGGCGGTCAAATAGGCGCGGCGACGGGACTCGATAAGCAAAGGTCGGCCACTTGTGGATAACGGATAGTGCAGGGATTCTACCGCCCTTCGCTCAAGATCGCCCGCAGTTGATCGATAGAAAAGCGACTGTCCGTCCCGTCGATCTCTCGAGAGTGATTCCCATCGCACGTGATGCAGTACAATCGCTGCTTTTAATCGCCAACCAGCCGGCCATTCCAATGATCGAACCCAAGCGCGTCTTGCGCGCCCTCGCCGAACACTGGGCACTTCTGGAGCCTTTGTGCGAGCACTTCGACCAAGGCACCCTGAGCCTCAACGAACTGCGTTCACAGCTGGCCGCCCAGCAACTGGACAGCACGCCACAGGACATCACCAGCCTGCTGGACGTGTGGATCCGCCTCGACATTCTGGTTCCGGTGGCCAAAAGCCCGAACCGTTTTGAATTGAACGCGCAGATTCACGACTTCCTCGCCTACCTGCGCCGTGAGCACCGTCTGGGCCTGTGCCTGGAAATCGAAGCCTACCTGCGCCATCTGGAGCGGCTGGCCGGTTACATTCAGGACGCCTTCGACATCCGCGACGGCAATGATCTGGCGCGCCAGCTGCGTTTGCTCGACATGCGTGTGCGCGATGTCCTGAAAAAGCTCGCCAACGACGAACAGGCCCTGGTGGCCGTCGCCGAACGGGCCAAGACCAGCGACCGACAGATCCCGTTGCGTCAGCGTTATGCCGAAGTGTTGGCAACCTGGGACGAATACGTCGAACCGATGATTCAACTGGTCAACGCCGACGGCGCCTTCGAGCAAGGCGTACGCAAGGTGGAAAACGTGCTGTTGCGCATGCTCAGCGAACAACAGCGCCTCGGCCATCTGGTCGACGACGATATGTTGCTGCGTACCCACGCGCGCATCCTCGAAATGCAGACCAGCGCCCAGCTAACCTTGCGTCACGCTCGCGAGCTGTTGCTACCGCTGCGCGAAGAAGCCCGCCGGCACAACGCCGTGACCCGTGGCGCGGCGCTGGCCCTGTCGATGATCCGCCGCAAGGGCATCGACGCAGTACCGCAAGCGGCGATGCCGATGTTCACCCGACCGCAAAGTACCTTCCTCGGCAGCGCCAGTCAGGTCGAAGCCTACGTTTATGCACTGGCGCGTTTCGAGCCAAAACCGGCGCGTTTCCCCAAGGCCCACAAAACCCAAAAAGGCGAAGCCCCACGGGCGCCACGCACCGTTCGGGAAATGCTCGAACGCTGCGAAGACGCTCTGCCGATGCCGGATTTGATGACCTGGCTGCTGGAACAGGAACCGGACGGCGCGACCGACGAGTTGCTGTACTGGTTCTCCCGTCTGTCGCGGGAAAAACGCTTCAAACGCGAGCGCCTGGAACGCCGCGATTACCACACTCACGAGCACCAGGTCAGCCTGCGCTCCTTCGCCCTGCTCTCGGCCCGCGATGACGCGCCCGAGAATTCCGCGAGCACTCCTCATGCATCTTGATCTATCCGAACTGTCTCAGCTGGCACCGATCTTTCGCGAGCTGTTCAAGGGCTACCACGTCAGCCGTCGCGATCCTGAACTCTACGCGCAGCTGTCGAACTTTCAGGACCAGTACCGCACGCTGTTCAAGGCCCTGGGATTTGAACTGGTCTGCGACACCCGTGGCTTCTACTACTTTGTGCCGGACCTCGCCGCGGCGGCGGTGAACAAAACTGCCCAGCGTCTGGCGCTGTTCACCTTCATCCTTGTCGAGCATCTGGCCGACCAGGGCCGCGATCCGATTGCCGTGCTGGATGGTGGCAGCCTCGGTCGCGATGAACTGCCGTCATTGCTGGAAAAGTACCGCGACCTGTTCATTCAGGCCGAAGTACAAACCCAGGAAGAACTGGAAGAAAAGATCATGCGCCGCATGACCCAGCTCGGTTTCGCCGGCGAAGAGAATGGTATCTACCGCTTTCTGCCGCCGATGCACCGCTTCCTCGACGTTTGCCTGTCAGTCCAGCAAGACCGTGACCTGGCCGCCAGCCTGCACAGCGTGCTGCCATTGCCGGCGCCAGTGCTGATCGATGACGACAGCGACGAAAAACTGCTGCAAACCGATGACCCGCTCGACCTTAGCGATTTCGCTGAAGAAAGCGAAGAAGACGCCCTGGCCCGTGCCATTGCCGAAGAACAGGAGCTCGACGCATGAGCAAGGAACGCTACGGCATTCGCCGCTTTGCCCTTTTGAACACCGCCGGTTACAGCCTCGGTCTGTTCCCGCTGGAAGAGCCGCTGTCGGTCTACGGCGCGAACAACCTTGGTAAATCCGCCTCGATCAACGCCTTGCAGTTCCCGATCCTGGCGCGCATGTCGGACATGAGCTTCGGCAAGTACAGCCTTGAACAGTCGCGGCGTTTCTATTTCGCTACTGACACCAGTTACATCCTGGTCGAAGTCGCCCTGCCCCACGGCCCCCACGTGATTGGCGTGGTCGGACGCGGCCCGGGCGGCGGTTTCGGTCATCAGTTCTTCGCCTACGCCGGCAAACTGGACCTGGCCCATTATCAGAAAAACGATACCTGCCTGCGCCAGAAAGAGCTGTTCACCAACCTTGAGCGCGAAGGCCTGAAAGCCTATGAACTCAAGCCGGATGAATTGCGCCGCTTGCTGGTCGGTGGCCACACGTCGGTCCCGTTGGACCTGACGCTGATCCCGCTGCGCTCCACCAGCGAGCAGAGCCTGAAAACCTTCCGCGCACTGTTCATCAACCTGCTGCACATGCGTGAAATCACTGCGGCCAAGCTCAAGCAGTTGTTCCTCGATGCGTTCGAACACAGCCTGCGTTCCGGCAGTGTCGATTACATTGCCGCCTGCGAAGAGGCCTTCCGCGACGTGCGTCGCATGGAGCAGGACTACAACTCGCTGGTCACCGCCGGTCCGTTGGTCGAAGCGCTTGCTGCCGGCGTTACCCAGCGCAACATCCTGCGCGGCAAGTTGCACCGCATCTCACCGTTGCTCGACTCGTTGCTCGGCACCTGGTCGGACTACGCCAGCGCGCGCAAGGAAGAGCTGACGATTCAGGCCGAACACTACCGCAACGAGCAGGACGCACTGCAAAACGATCAGCGCGGCGGTACTCAGGAACTGATGCGCCTGGAGCGCGAAATCACCGGCATCCAGCGCTGGCTGGGCGAGTTGTCGGTGCTCAAGCATCGCTTCGCCCTGGTCGACGACGTCAAGGTGCTTGAGCAACAACTGCTCGCCGCCAAGGACGCACACGATGAGCTGGCCGGTGCGCTGGCGCRGTCCCGCCAATTCAGTGCCGAAGACCTCGAAGAGCGTCTGCGGGACCTGGAAAAACGCCTGAAGTCGGTCAAACAGCAGCTCGATCACGCCGACAACAACAGCTACGCCCGCTTGCGCGAAGAGTTCTCGCAACAGGACGTCGAACGCCTGATGCGTCTGTTCAACAGTGCGCTGTTCAGCTTGCCGCTGGGCGAACATGGCATTGCCCTGGACGAAGACGGCCAGTGGGTCAAATCCATGGAGCTGATCCTCGACGGCTTCAAAGGCGAGCGCTTCGAAGTGCCGGGCCTGTCCATCGACCTGTCGCACATCGAACCACCGGCCCTGCAAGCCCTGGCCGACCGCGCCGCGCTGCGTGATCAGAAAGACCGTCTGGACAAAGAACTCAAGCAACTGAAAACCCAAGCGGCCGTCGTGGCGGACCGCGCGGCCAGCAAGACCCAGACCGAAGCGCTGTACCAGCAAGTGCTGGATGCGCAAAAAGCCCTGGAAGACTTCCGCCGCTCGCAAACCCTGAGCGCCGAGGAAGGCGACAAGCTGGAACAACTGGCGCAGATGGAAGCTGCACAGGACGAGTTGAAGCGTTCCAGCGACGCCTTCACCGAACGCGTCCAGCAACTGTCGGCCAAGCTGCAACTGGTCGGCCGGCAGATCGGCGACATGGAAGCCAAGCAACGCACCCTCGACGACGCCCTGCGCCGCCGTCAGCTGTTGCCGGCAGACTTGCCGTTCGGTACGCCGTTCATGGACCCGATCGACGATTCCATGGACAACCTGCTGCCGCTGCTCAATGACTATCAGGACAGCTGGCAAGGCCTGCTGCGTGTCGACGGGCAGATCGAAGCGCTTTATGCGCAGGTTCGCCTCAAGGGCGTGGCCAAGTTCGACAGCGAAGACGATGTCGAGCGTCGCCTGCAATTGCTGATCAACGCTTACGCGCACCGCACCGACGAAGCCCTGACCCTCGGCAAGGCCCGCCGTGCAGCGGTGACCGACATCGCCCGGACCCTGCGCAATATTCGCAGTGACTACGACAGCCTTGAACACCAACTGGCGCTGTTCAACCGCGAGATCAACAAGCGTCAGGTCTCCAACTTGCAAAGCTTCCGCATCGTGCTGGCGCCGAACAAGGAAGCCCTCAAGCACATCGACCAGATCATCCACAGCGCTGGTCAGTATGAGGAAGGCGAAACCCTGTCGGTGTTCGACCTGAGCCAAAGCGCCGATCAGGACAACAAGAACGAAGAAGCCAAGGAATACCTGGCGCGGTTGGTGGCTGCGAACCACAACCAGTTGGGCCTGAAGGACCTCTTCGAGCTGGCGTTCGAAATCACCAAGGTCAACGGGCAGCCGGTGATTCATACCGACATCGATGGCGCGGCGTCCAACGGCACCACCATGACCATCAAGGCGCTGACCAACATGTACTTGTTGCTGCACTTGATGGATCGCGACCAGGCCGGGCGCGTGCGCGTGCCGTACTACCTCGACGAGGCAGCRGACATCGACGAGAAGAACCAGGCMGCCCTGCTGGAAACCAGCCTGCARCTGGGCTTCGTRCCGATCCTGGCSAGTGTGAAGCCGCARGTCTGCGCCAGYGTCGCCATCGACCTGGAAGGTGGCAGCGGGCCGCATGGTATCTACATCGACGAGGCGGACTGGAAGTACATTCGCCGGCATGACGAGGTGAAGGCTACGGTCAACGTTGAGTCGACCGAACCGGAACTGGACGAGGTCTGATCCTTTCACCGGCGTCGTAACGAAAAARGCCGCGGTCCAATGGATCGCGGCCTTTTTTATGGTTGCTGTTGCGGGCTATTTACCGAGAGAAATCTTCGGCGCCCAGGTCAGCCACTCGTCTTCGAACTTGTCGAACAGCGGGAAGGTCTGTTCAGGTCGTGCGGGGGTTCCCATCCGATCACCATCCGGTGTCGCGAACGCAATACCGCCCTGAATCAGCGTCTCCAGCGACTCGGTTCGCACCGTTGCGCCTTTGAACAAGCCAAAGTCCAGGCCAAAGCCACTGGTGTTCCAAAAGCGCGTTCCGCTGCGTACCAACGGCGCGTACTTCGGCTCGATCAGGATGTGGACCAACACGCGATCCGCAGTTTGACCCAGTTCATAGCCGGTGACCTTGCCGACGGTAATTTCACGATAAGTCACCGGCACGCCAGTTTTCAGCGAACCACGGCGAGCGGCGCTCAACACCAGACTCAGACCGGCCTCTTCCTTGACAGACTCCGGAGGATTGGCGAGCGCCACGAAGCTCTTCTGTGGCCCAAGGTTTTTCGCGGCGGGCTGAACCTCGATGTACTGCCCGGAGACCAGGGTTTCCAGGTTGGACGTTTTGATCAGGCCCAATTCCGGCTTGACCACCCAGAACTGGCTGCCGACTCGAGCAATGCGCTCTGGCACTTCGGTGATGCGTGCGGTGAGCAGCACAGATTGCAGATCATCACTGAGGTCGACGTTTTCCACCTTGCCGACATCCAGACCTTTGAAGCGAATCGGCGTGCCAGTGCGCAAACCGTCGGCACGATCGACTTTGATCGTGACTACAGCGCCTTTCTGGCTCGCCTCCTCACGGTTGGCGAACAAGCGGAAACGCGGAATCCGCTTCTGCAACGGCGCCGTAGCTTTCGGTGTTTCGAACGCAATACCACCGGCCATCAGGCTTTGCAGGGATTCGCTTTTGACCTGAATCCCGCCGGTGAGGCCACCGGTCAAGGTAATTCCGCTGGCGTTCCAGAATCGCGTCGAGGCGTTGACCAGTCCTTCGTACTCCTTCTCGATGTGTACACCGATGATCAACTGCTTTTTGGTACGAGAGAACTGATAGCTCTGCACCGACCCGACCTTGACCTGCTTGTAGAGAATCGGACTCCCGACTTCCAGCGAACCGAGGTTTTCGGTGAACAGCACCAGGTGCAGACCTGGAGAACGCAGATCCAGCGGCGGCGGCTTCGGCCGGGCCTCGAATTCGCGTTGCGGCGCGCCGCCCTTGTCGCCAGGGCGCACAGCAATGTAATTACCTTTTACCAACGCCTCCAACCCGGTGATCCCGGCCAACGAGATTGAAGGTTTGACCACCCAGAACTGGGTCCCGGTCACCAGGTAATCTTCGGCAAGCGGGTCCAGGGTCAACTCGGCTGTCGCGCTGGACAAGTCCGGGTCAATCTTGAGCGTTTTCAGGTTACCGACCTGAATGCCTTTGTACATCACGGGTGTGCGGCCGGCCTGCAGGCCTTCGAAGTCACTGAGTTTCACTTTGACACGAATACCGGCCTGAGCGGCGTCGAAGTCTTCATAGAGACGAAACGGCAGGCTCGGGTCAGTGGGTGGGCTGTCTTTACGGTTGTCCGGCGTGGCGAAGGCAATACCGCCCGCGACGATACTCGCCAGCGACTCGCTGCGTACTTTCACCCCTGACAGATTAGCGTCGATGCTGATCCCGCTGGCATTCCAGAAGCGCGTATGTTTGCGCACCAGATTGGCGTAGGTGGGTTCGATAAAGACTTTGATCTCGACGGTGCTCTGGTCTTCGGACAGCAGATAGCTTTTCACCTGGCCGACCTGGATCTGCTTATAGAACACCGGACTGCCACGGTTCAGGGAGCCCAGACGATCAGCCTTGATGGTCAAGTGCAGGCCTGGCTTGGAGTCAGACAGCGGTGGCTCCTTGGTCAAGGCGGTGAACTTGCGGCTTGGCTCACCCTCACCTGGGCTGATCGCCACGTAATTACCTGAAACCAGCGTTTCCAGGCCAGTAATCCCGGCCAGCGTGACGCTCGGTTTAACCAGCCAGAAGCGCGTACTGGTCTTCAGGTATTGTTCAACGTCCTTGTTCATTTCATCAAGGGCAGAACCCAAATGGCCGACCAGTTCGAAGCCGGTCGAGTTTTAGCTTTAGGCAAATCAGTCATGGTCGTCGTCCGACTCCGTGTTATCCCAAATCAGTCGGGGATCGAAAGTTACTGCAGCAAGCATTGTCAAAATCACCACACTGGCGAAGGCCACCGCTCCGAGATTCGCCTCGATACTGGCAAGTCGACCAAAGTTCACCACCGCCACCAGAATGGCGATCACGAAAATATCCAGCATTGACCAGCGGCCAATGAACTCGATAAACCGATACATCACGATACGTTGCCGTGCGGATAAAGGCTGACGCCGCTGTACCGAAAACAACAGCAATGCGATGCCCACCAATTTGAAGGTCGGTACCAAAATACTTGCGACAAACACCACGGCAGCAATCGGAAACATCCCGTGCTGAACCAGGGTGATCACGCCGGACATGATGGTATCGCCTTCACCCTGCCCCAATGTGCTGACGGTCATGATTGGCAACACATTGGCGGGTATATAGAGAATCGCTGCGGTAATCAGCAACGCCCAGGTACGCATCAAACTATTTGGGCGACGCGCATGAACCAGAGCTCCACAGCGAGTACATGTCTGCTCGTCGGTGTCCGGTTCCTGTTTGTTGAGCTCATGGCATTCGATACAAATCAGAATGCCCGCATCAATTGCCCGCATGAGCATCCTCTCCTGACAGCGCTTGCCAGATCTGATGAGGCGACATCACCACCTCAAGTAAAACCTGCACCAATAGCAAACTGATAAAGCATGCCAGACCCAAGCCAACCGTTATCGACGCAAGGTCAGCCAGCTTGACGATGGCCACCAGCACGCCCATCAAATAGACCTCGAGCATTCCCCAATCGCGTAGATGGTGATAAATGCGATAGAACAGCAAGCCGTAACTGCGCCCTATATCAAAACGAATGCTCAGCAATACCAACAACTGACAGAGCAACTTGAGCAGCGGGATTCCCATGCTGCACAGAAACACCACTACTGCCACGCCTTGCATCCCTGTATCGAATAGGCCAACGACACCACTCCAGACAGTGTCGTGCGACGATTGTCCGAGTAAATGGAGTTGCATGATGGGCAAAAAATTCGCCGGAATGTATAGCAGCAGGGCGGCGATTACTAAGGCGAGGCTACGTTCCACGACATTGTGCCGGTGGGCGTAGAGCTCATAACCACAGCGCGGACATAGGGCTTTCTCGCCATGAGCGAGTTGCGGCTTGCGCATCAACAAGTCGCATTCATGACACGCCACCAAGTCGTCCAGCGGTAAATCTGACAGCCCAGAGGCGTCAACCGGATCTGGCATAAAGGGCTCGGGTTCTGAAAATGACCGGCCTATTCTAGTGTTCTGGCCGAGAAATAACTGTGCAAATTTGTCCGGATTCCGGAATCAACTTTCTCGCAGGCAAAACAAAACCCCAACTGCTTTCGCAATTGGGGTTTCGGAATTTAATCTTGACGATGACCTACTCTCACATGGGGAAACCCCACACTACCATCGGCGATGCATCGTTTCACTGCTGAGTTCGGGATGGGATCAGTTCGGGATGGGATC
>NZ_JBFTLU010000061.1:0-14038 GCF_056396605.1 Pseudomonas sp. 05T35 | reverse complement strand
AGCCTGTGGTGTCTTAAATTACCCGAGAGAAACGTTGGCGATTCTGTTGTTCCAGGTAGGCATCGAAGACCATGCACACCGAACGGACCAGTAACCTTCCGGCCGGCAGGACCACGATTTTTTCGCTGTCGAGTTCGATCAGGCCATCCTCGGCCATGGCCTGCAACTGCGGCCAGAGCTCGCTGAAGTAGCCGCGAAAATCGATGTTGAAAGCCTGCTCGATCTCGGCGAATGTCACGCTGAACGTACAGATCAGCTGCTGAATCACTGCCCGCCGCAGACGGTCGTCCTGGTTGCACAGCAATCCACGACTGGTGCCCGGTTGCGCGCTGGCCAGGGTGTTTTGGTACTGATTCAGATCACTGCTGTTCTGGCAGTACAAATCACCGATCTGGCTGATGGCCGACACGCCAAGACCGATCAGGTCGCAATGACCGTGGGTGGTGTAGCCCTGGAAGTTGCGTTGCAGCGTCGACTCTTCCTGAGCGATGGCCAGCTCATCATCCGGCAGGGCGAAATGGTCCATGCCGATGTAGCGATAACCGGCGGCGGTCAGTTGCTCGATGGTGCGCTGAAGCATGTTCAGCTTTTCGGCGGGGGCCGGCAGGTCGCTGCTGTTGATTCGCCGCTGTGGCATGAAACGTTCGGGCAGGTGCGCGTAGTTGAACACCGAGAGCCGATCCGGTTGCAGGTTGATGACTTCGTCCACCGTGCGGGCGAAGCTCTCGGCGGTTTGCTTGGGCAGGCCGTAGATCAGGTCGATATTGATAGAGCGAAACTGCAAGGTACGCGCCGCCTCGATCACCGCCCGTGTTTCCTCCAGGCTTTGCAGGCGATTGACCGCACGCTGTACGGCCGGGTCAAGGTCTTGCAGGCCGATGCTGACCCGGTTGAAACCCAGTTCGCGCAGCAGTCCCATGGTTGACCAGTCGGCTTCGCGTGGGTCGATCTCGATGCCGTAATCACCGGAGTCATCGTCCAGCAGGTTGAAATGCTTGCGCAGTTGCGCCATCAACTGGCGCAGCTCGTCATGGCTGAGAAAGGTCGGAGTGCCGCCACCGAAATGCAGTTGCTCGACTTTCTGGTTCGGGTCCAGGTGACAGGCGATCAGCTGGATTTCCTGTTCCAGGCGCTGCAGGTAGGGCAGGGCGCGGCCGCGGTCCTTGGTGATGACTTTGTTGCAGGCGCAGTAGTAGCAGATGTTTGCGCAGAACGGCACGTGCACATACAGCGACAGTGGGCGCAGGGCCTTGCGGCTTTCGCGCAGGGCATGAAACAGATCGAAAGTGCCGACCTGGCTGTTGAATTGCACCGCGGTCGGGTACGAGGTGTAGCGTGGTCCCGCCAGGTCGTAACGGCGGATCAGATCTGTGTCCCAACGAATGGCGTCGAACATGCGGGCATTCCCCCGGATAGGCTGGCAGTGGTGGCGAGTCTAGGGGGGGCGGCATTGGGGCATCTTGATTTGCATCAAGGGTATCCGGAAGTGGTGCGGCCCTTTGTAGCAGCTGCCGCAGGCGGCGTTCGAGGACGTAGTCCTCGCAAATGCGATGCATGCGGTTTCACTGAGACAACGAGGTGGATGGTTTTACGACAGCTTCGCCGCCGAACGCCRCCTGCGGCAGCTGCTACAGGTATGCGGTGCACCGCTGATCTAATGCCCCATGAGCCAATGCTGGTGCGGTCCCGGCAAGGTCCAGAGGCCAAACAGGATCACCAGCAAGCCGCCGGTCATGCGCACGCTGCGTTTGCGCAGTAACGCCGTGACCCGTTCGGCCGCAAGGCCAGTGGCCAACAAAACCGGCCAGGTGCCAAGGCCAAATGCGAGCATCAACAAGGCGCTGTCGATGGCATTGCCCTGGCTGGCAGACCACAACAGCGTGCTGTAGACCAAACCGCACGGCAGCCAGCCCCAGAGTGCGCCGAGCAGCAACGCGCGCGGCAGGCTCGATACCGGAAGCAAGCGGTTGGCAACTGGCTGTATGTAGCGCCACAGGCCACGCCCCAGGCTTTCGATGCGGGTCAGGCCGCTCCACCAGCCGGCCAGGTACAGGCCCATGGCGATCAGTAGCAAGCCGGCGAGGATCCGCATGAACATCGCCGCCGGGCTGTTGGCCACCGCCCATCCCGCCAGGCCGATCAGCAGGCCGGCAGTGGCGTAGCTGAGAATCCGCCCGAGGTTATACGCCAGCAACAGGCGAAAGCGCCGGCTGCGTTGTTCCTTGGGAATCGCCAGGGTCAACGCGCCCATCAACCCGCCACACATGCCCAGACAATGCCCGCCGCCGAGCAGGCCAAGGATCACCGCAGAAACCAGCAGTGGCGCCAACTCAAGCATGAGGCGGGGCCTTGTCGTTCGGCTTGGCCGGATCGGTCGGTGGGTGACCGCGGGCTTCGTCGGCTGCTGCCTGATGGCTCGGGTCCTGGTCGTCGAACAGGATGCTGTGGGCCGGACCGTCGAGGTCGTCGTACTGACCGCTGTCGACCGCCCAGAAGAAAATGTAAATGGCGATGGCGACGATCAGCAGCGCTGCCGGGATCATCACATAAAGAGCTGGCATCTGGACTCCATGCCTGACCGGATCAAACCGGTAGCGGGCGGGTGACTGGCGTGGCGCTGGCGCTTGGCTGGCTCGGCATGCGAGTCAGGCGAAGTGCATTGAGCACCACGGTCAGCGAACTGATCGACATGCCGACCGCGGCCCATACCGGAGTGATCCAGCCGAGGGCGGCGAACGGCAACA
Source organism: Pseudomonas sp. 05T35 (assembly GCF_056396605.1). Classification (NCBI taxonomy): domain Bacteria; kingdom Pseudomonadati; phylum Pseudomonadota; class Gammaproteobacteria; order Pseudomonadales; family Pseudomonadaceae; genus Pseudomonas; species Pseudomonas sp. 05T35. The sequence goes on along the minus strand of NZ_JBFTLU010000061.1, from coordinate 11,294 downwards.
TGAAGCCATTGTACAGCCCGGCCCACAGCAGGTTCTCGATGATTACCCGACGTGTACGCCGGGCCAGGCTGAAGGCTTGCACCAAGGCGTCGAGACGATTGGASAGCAGCACCGCGTCGGCGCTGGTTTTCGCCAGGTCGGTGGCCGAACCCATGGCCACGCTGATGTCGGCGGCGGCCAACACCGGCACGTCGTTGACCCCGTCGCCGAGCATCAACACCTTGCGGCCCTGCTGGTGCAACTGCTTGAGCACCTGCAGCTTGTCATCCGGGCGCAAGCCGCCCCGGAACTCGTCGATACCCAAATCGGCGGCGACACTGGCAACCATCGGCGAGCTGTCGCCGGACAGCAGCAACGTGCGCCAGCCGCGTGCTTTACATGCCGCGAGCAGCGCCGGTGCGTCGCTGCGCAGACGGTCGTCGAGCACGAACCAGGCCAGTGCGCCATGGCTGTCGCCGAGCAACAGCCATTGGCCGGCTTCATCCGGGATTGCCGGCACAGCGCAGCCGCTGAGTTCGCAGACAAACGCCGGTTGACCGATGCGCAGGCGCTGTTCGCCAACCAGACCCTCAAGGCCCAATCCCGGGGTGCTGAGGACTTCTTCGGCGGCCAGCGGCGCTCGGCCAAAGGCTCGGGCAATCGGGTGTTCAGAACGGTTTTCGAGGGCGGCGGCGAGGCCCAGGCACTGATCGCTGTCGAGTGCGCCCAGTGCTCGAATCGAACGCAAGGCCAGGCGACCTTCGGTGAGCGTGCCGGTCTTGTCGAAAATCACCGTGTCGATTTGATTCAGGCCTTCCAGCACGTGGCCGCGGGTCAGCAGCAAGCCGAGTTTGTGCAAGGTGCCGGTGGCGGCGGTGAGTGCGGTCGGCGTGGCCAGCGACAGCGCGCAAGGGCAGGTCGCGACCAGCATCGCCAGCACGATCCAGAACGCGCGGGACGCGTCCAGCTCCCACCAGAGCAAACCGATGGCTGCGGCAGCCATCAGCGACAACAGCAGGAACCACTGCGCAGCGCGGTCGGCAATTTCTGCCAGGCGTGGTTTTTCGGCCTGGGCGCGATCCAGCAGGCGGACGATGGCCGAGAGGCGAGTGTCCTGACCCAGCGCGAGCACTTCGACGGTCAGGGCGCCCTCGACATTCRGGGTGCCGGCCGTCACCGCATCGCCGAGTGTCCGGGGTTGCGGCAGGTACTCGCCGGTCAGCAGTGACTCATCGATGCTCGACTGGCCATCGAGGATTTTGCCGTCGGCCGGGAGGATGGCTCCGGGGTGCACCAAAACATGGTCACCGAGACGCAACTCACTGAGCAGGATGCGTTCGCTTTGGCCGTCCGCGCTCAGACGCAGGCACGACGCGGGCAGCAGGTTCACCAATTGCGCGGTGGCGGCGGCGGTGCGTTCACGGGCGCGGCGCTCCAGATAGCGGCCCGCCAATAGAAACAGCGCGAACATCCCGACGGCATCGAAATACAGCTCGCCGACTCCGGTGATCGAGGTCCAGATCCCGGCGAGGTAGGCGCCGCCGATGGCCAGCGAAACGGAAACGTCCATGGTCAGGTGGCGGGTGCGCAGATCGCGCATCGCACCTTTGAAAAACGGCGCGCAGCTGTAGAACACAATCGGTGTAGTCAGGAACAGAGCGACCCAGCGCAGGATGGTGTGCAGCTCGGGGCTGAGGTCGATGTTGAATTCCGGCCAGGTGGCCATGGTCGCCATCATTGCCTGGAACCACAACAAACCGGCGACGCCCAGTTGGCGCAGGGCCAGGCGGTTTTCGCTGGCCAGTTGTTCGCTGGCGCGGTCGGCCTGGTAGGGGTGGGCGGCATAACCGATGTGGCGCAGTTCGCTGAGCAGTTGGCTCAACGGCAACTGGCTGTCGGCCCAGCGCACGTGCAGGCGATGGTTGGACAGGTTCAGTCGTGCCTCGGCCACGGCCGGCAGACTGCGCAGGTGTTTCTCGATCAGCCAGCCGCAGGCTGCGCAGCTGATACCTTCCATCAGCAAGGTGGTTTCGGCGAGTTCGCCGTCGTGGCGGACAAACGGTTGTTGCACGTCGGCGCGGTCATACAGCGCCAGTTCGTCCACCAGTTGCACCGGCAAGGCTTCAGGGTTGGCCGAAGCCTCGCTGCGATGGCTGTAATAGTGCTCCAGCCCGCCTGCGACAATCGCCTCGGCCACAGCCTGGCAACCCGGACAGCAGAGCTCGCGGGTTTCGCCGAGGATGACGGCGGTAAACCGGCTGCCGGAGGGGACGGGCAGGGCGCAGTGGTAGCAGGGGAGTGGAGTGGTCATGCGATAAGGTCTATATCGTCCGGGAGGGCCTCATCGCGAGCAGGCTCGCTCCCACATTTGATCAATGTCATGCACAAGAGTTGTGTACGCCAGAGGTCACTGTGGGAGCGAGCCTGCTCGCGATGCGCGAAGCGCAGGCTCTTTACTGCTACTGATCTTCGGCGCCTTGCAGCGGTTCGTCACCGAGCAGCAAATGCTTGTCGTGGCCGATCTGTTCTTCTTCGAACAGGCGCCACACATGCTCGTCCTGGCTGCCCAGCAGCTCGACGAAGCGCCGGCCTTCGATCTTGTCGGTCAACTGGCCAATATAACGACCGGGTTCGGTCGCGCTGCGGGTCAGGGTGATCTTGCGATCTTTATCCGGCTGGGTCGGCGAGATCAGGTTCAGTTCGAGGGTCGCGGGCGTGCTGTTGCCGGTCAGGCGCACGTCGACTTCACCGGTCACCTCATCCAGATGCACGTTGGCGCGCAACAGCAGGGTCTGGGCCAGCAACTCGCGGTCCAGCGAACGGTTGATGCCTTTGCCTGCCTCGTAGTAATTGTCGTTGACCAGGTTATCCGGGTTTTTGACAGCAATGGTCACCATGGACAAGGTCAGGGTCACCGAACAGGTCAGAATCCCGATGATGATCCATGGCCAGAGATGCTTGTACCAAGGGCTGGTGGCAGTTGCTACGGGCATGATGACTTCTCTCAACGGATTTGTGGGCCGATGAATCGGCTCTTGGCTTCAACGTGGACGCTGTTGTCGTCGGCATCCTTGAGGGTGAATTTCACCTCATTGGTGCTCGACGGCAGTTGTTCCGGTGCACTCGACAGCTCGACCGGCATGCTGAAGATTTCGCCAGCAGCCACCTTGATCTCGCGCTTGCCTTGCAACTTGAGATCCGGCAGTCCGGAGGCTTCCAGCACGTAGGTGTGGTCGCGCTGATCCTTGTTCATGACTTTGAGGCTATAGACGTTCTCGATCCGGCCTTCGGCGTTCTCGCGGTACAGCACGCGGTCCTTGCTGACATCGAAGCCGACCAGCGAGCGCATGAAGAACGCGGTGATCAGCAAGCTGATCATGGCCAGCAACACCAGCGCGTAACCGATCAGGCGCGGACGCAGTTTATGGGTTTTTTGCCCGGACAGGTTGTGCTCGGTGGTGTAGCTGATCAGGCCGCGCGGGTAGTCCATTTTGTCCATGATGCTGTCGCAGGCATCGATGCAGGCGGCACAGCCAATGCATTCGATCTGCAAGCCGTCACGAATGTCGATGCCGGTCGGGCACACCTGAACGCACATGGTGCAGTCGATGCAGTCGCCCAGGCCCTGAGCCTTGTAGTCGATGCCTTTTTTGCGCGGGCCACGGGCTTCGCCGCGGCGCGGGTCGTAGGAAACGATCAGCGTGTCCTTGTCGAACATCACGCTCTGGAAGCGCGCGTAAGGGCACATGTAGATGCACACCTGTTCGCGCAACCAGCCGGCGTTGCCGTAAGTGGCGAGGGTGAAGAAGCCGACCCAGAAATACGACCAGCCATCAGCCTGGCCGGTGAAGAAGTCGATCGTCAGTTCACGAATCGGTGAGAAGTAGCCGACAAAGGTCATGCCGGTGACGAAACCGATCAACAGCCACATCGTATGTTTGCTGAGCTTGCGCAAGAACTTGTTGGTGCTCATCGGCGCCTTGTCGAGCTTGATGCGTTGGTTGCGGTCACCTTCGGTGACCTTCTCGCACCACATGAAAATCCAGGTCCAGACACTTTGCGGGCAGGTATAGCCGCACCAGATGCGTCCGGCATACACGGTAATGAAGAACAGGCCGAAGGCGCTGATGATCAACAGGCCGGACAGCAGGATGAAATCCTGCGGCCAGAAGGTCGCACCAAAGATGAAGAATTTGCGCTCCGGCAGGTTCCACCAGACTGCCTGGTGACCGCCCCAATTGAGCCAGACCGTGCCGAAATACAGCAGGAACAACGCGGCACCGCCAGCCATCCGCAAATTGCGGAACAGGCCGGTGAAGGCGCGGGTGTAGATTTTTTCCCGAGAGGCGTAGAGGTCGACGCTGTTATTCGCGTTTTTGGCAGGCGGGGTGACGTCGTGTACCGGAATCTGGTTGCTCATCATTGCATCCCACGGCAGTGGAAAAATGCCTCGGTCAGTACGTGCCGACCGCGGTCAAAAAGGGTTGTTGCAGTGGCGCAATGATACGCCTGTCGCTCTAGTTCAAGGGTGCGACCTTTGGTCGCGTTGGTGAAAATTCGTAGATGGTGTAGCAAATGTAACAAATCGTGATGCAGATCAATTGACTTGTTGAGTATAGCTGTCCGTCCGGCCAGGGTTACTCCCGCGCGCCCCAAGGGGCGTACCGGGTCCGACTCCCTCATCTCCCGCCTTCCACTGCCTGACATTCATTTGCGCTGGACTATATAGAATATTTTTTAGTGAGTGTTTTGAAGTGCGCGAGTATCAGAAGAAGTTGGAAATATCTGCTGTTGATCTGCAGAGATTGGTCGTTTGTTAATTATCAGCGGGCGATATATTTTGCAGTTGCCGCTATGGAGTGGCTGTTAACTATCGATGGAAATGGATTTCTATGATTTTATATAAAGAGTGTGTGTGGCTGGTGTGTCTTGCACTGGCGTTGGTTATTCCTGTGGTCTATGGCGCCTCGTCGGCAGAGACGCCGCGCCATATGGTGTTTGTATCGGATTCGCAATACCCCTGGACTGATCTCTCGGATGATAATCTTCCAGACCTCAACAAAGAGGCGCGCTCAAAAGAGCTGATAGAGTTGCAGTATTCCGATATTGCAAGTTTCAGGAAGCTGAATGGCGGGGCATCCCGCATACCGGTGATGATTAACGGTGATATCACAGCCTTTGGTCATGCTGGCGAGCGTTCATACATGAAGTCGGTTTTCGAGAATAAACTGGAAGGGCTATATGATTACGGGCTGGGTAATCATGACTATGCCAATAACGTGGGCGACTGCTTCTTGAATCTCTGTGCGGCGGGCAGTGTCAACGACCTCAAGGAGCGCTACTGGGGAAAAGTCGAATCCATGGATCTGGCGGCAAGAAGTTCAGGCTTCGGGAGTATCTATTATGGCAGTCTCGCTTACTCGAAAAGTGCCGGTGATGTGCATGTGGTTCAATTGAATAATGAGCCGACTTATAGCATCAGTTTTACCTCCGGCAATCCACTGGCTCCGACAGCGTTTGAAATTACGCCTGCGCTTGACTGGCTGGAGGGCGATCTAAAGAGCGCTCGGGAGCAGGGCAAGATCATTATTCTCAATATGCACAAGGTTTTCGATTGGAAGGGCAGTGACGAGCAAATTGCACGATTTCAACAAATGCTCGAGACATACCGGGTGACGGCAGTCTTTGGTGGGCATGATCACGGCTGGGCAGGGGCTTATTTTGATTGGGGCAAGCCAAAGTACTTTGGTGATGTCCCGGTATTTCTAAGCGGCTCTGCCTCCCAGCAAACGTATCTGATTGCCAGTTTTACCGCTGATCGGCAGTCGCTGGCGGTCAGCGTTGTCCGCAACAGTAACTGGCCAAGCCGAAAGCTCGATAAGGTCATCCCGGTCTTGAAGTAGGCAAATGAATGACGGAAATGAAAACGGCCCCGCCAGATCACTGGCGGGGCCGTTTTTTGTTGCGATCACGCGTTTGCCTTACTCGGCGTTCGCAGCCTTCTCACCGTGAGACAGGCTATAGACGTAAGCGGCCAGCAGGTGAACCTTGTCGTTGCCTTGCAGCTGTTCTTGCGCAGGCATCTGGCCCTGACGGCCGTAACGGATGGTCTGCTGCAGTTGAGCGAAGCTCGAACCGTAGATGAACGCGGCCGGGTGGGTCAGGTTAGGTGCGCCCATGGCTGGGGTGCCTTTACCTTCCGGACCGTGGCAAGCCACGCAGTTGGCGGCGAAAATCTTCTGGCCGGCAACCGGGTCGGCCTTGGCGCCTTCCGGCAGCTTGCGGCCATCGAGGTTGGTCAGCACGAACGCGGCAACATCGCTGACGCCTTGCTCGCCGATCACTTCACCCCAGGCCGGCATCATCGCGTGACGGCCGCCCATGATGGTGGTCTTGATGGTTTGTGGCTCGCCACCCCAACGCCAGTCTTCGTCGGTCAGGTTCGGGAAGCCGTAAGCGCCTTTGGCGTCGGAACCGTGGCAAACCGAGCAGTTGGAGGCGAACAGGCGGCCACCCATCTTCAGGGCTTGTGGGTCCTTGGCAACTTCTTCAATTGGCATGGCTGCGAATTTGGCGAAGATCGGACCGAACTTGGCGTCCGATTTGGCCATTTCCTTCTCCCACTCGTGAACGCCGGTCCAGCCGGACTGGCCGTTGGCGAACGCGGTCTGCTTCTCGTTGTCGAGGTAGCCGTAGCCCGGCAGCAGGCCTTTCCAGTTGCCCAGGCCCGGGTACAGCACGAGGTAACCGAGGGCGAAGATGATGGTGCCGACAAACAGCATGAACCACCATTTCGGCAGTGGGTTGTCATACTCCTCGATCCCGTCGAAGGCGTGGCCAACCGTCTCATCCGTCTGTTCGGCGCGCTGGCCCTTGCGGGTCGACAGCAGCAGCCAGGTCAGGGCGAAGATGGTACCCAGACTGAGGACTGTGACGTACAGACTCCAGAACGTAGTCATTCTTTGTTACTCCTAGAAGCTTGCTCGACGTGCTTGATGGCTTCGGGATCATCCGCGAAAGGCAGCAAGGTCGCGTCTTCAAACTCCGACTTGCGCTTGGGGCTGAACACCCACAGCGCCAGACCGATAAAGGCAACCATCACGACAACGGTGCCCAGGCCACGAATCATCCCGATATCCATCCAGATCACCGTTTGCTTTTGATGATGGTGCCCAGGCCTTGCAGATAGGCCACCAGCGCGTCCATTTCGGTTTTGCCCTTCACGGCATCTTTTGCACCGGCGATGTCTTCGTCGGTGTAAGGAACGCCGAGGGTGCGCAAGACTTCCATTTTCTTCGCGGTGTCCTTGCCGTCGAGCTTGTTTTCCACGAGGAACGGGTAAGCCGGCATTTTCGACTCAGGCACCACGTTGCGCGGGTTGTACAAGTGCGCACGCTGCCAGTCATCGGAGTAACGACCGCCTACGCGGGCCAGGTCCGGACCGGTACGCTTGGAGCCCCACAGGAACGGGTGGTCCCAAACGCTTTCACCGGCTACCGAGTAGTGGCCATAACGTTCGGTTTCAGCACGGAACGGACGGATCATCTGCGAGTGGCAGCCGACACAACCGTTGGCGATGAAAATGTCACGGCCTTCAAGTTCCAGCGCCGGGCGTGGCTTCATGCCTTCAACCGGCTTGTTGGTCACGTCCTGAAAAAACAACGGGACGATCTGGGTCAGGCCGCCGATGCTGACGGCGATGACCATGAAGAAGGCCAGCAGGCCAATATTCTTCTCGACTGCTTCATGCTTCATCAGTGAGCTCCAACGACAGCGATCTGAGCGGCGGCTTCAGCATCTTCCGGATTCGAGGCGCGTACGGTGCGGAACACGTTGTACGCCATGAACAGCATGCCGCTGGCAAAGAACGCACCGCCAAGGGCGCGAACGATGAAACCAGGGTGGCTGGCTTGCAGGGCTTCGACGAAGGAGTAGGTGAGGGTGCCGTCATCGTTGATTGCACGCCACATCAGACCCTGGGTGATGCCGTTGACCCACATCGAAGCGATGTAGAGCACGGTRCCGATGGTCGCGAGCCAGAAGTGCGYGTTGATCAGGCCGAKGCTGTGCATCTGCGYRCGRCCGAAGATTTTCGGGATCATGTGGTACAGCGCGCCGATCGARATCATYGCYACCCAGCCCAAGGCACCGGCGTGTACGTGGCCGATGGTCCAGTCGGTGTAGTGAGACAGCGAGTTGACGGTTTTGATGGCCATCATCGGACCTTCGAAGGTCGACATGCCGTAGAACGCCAGGGACACGACCAGGAAACGCAGGATCGGGTCGGTGCGCAGCTTATGCCAGGCGCCCGACAGGGTCATCATGCCGTTGATCATGCCGCCCCAGCTTGGTGCCAGCAGGATGATCGACATCGCCATGCCCAGCGACTGGGCCCAGTCCGGCAGTGCGGTGTAGTGCAGGTGGTGCGGGCCAGCCCAGATGTACAGGGTGATCAGTGCCCAGAAGTGCACGATCGACAGGCGATACGAGTAGATCGGACGCTCGGCCTGTTTCGGCACGAAGTAGTACATCATCCCCAGGAACCCGGTGGTCAGGAAGAAACCTACCGCGTTGTGGCCGTACCACCACTGGATCATGGCGTCAGTCGCACCGGCGTACGCCGAGTAGGACTTGAAGAAGCTGACCGGCAGGGACGCGTGGTTGACGATGTGCAGCATCGCCGTCACGACGATGAAGGCACCGTAGAACCAGTTACCGACGTAGATGTGCTTGGTCTTGCGCTTGACGATGGTGCCGAAGAACACCAGGCCGTAGGTGACCCAGACGATAGCCAGCAGGATAGCCAGGGGCCATTCCAGTTCCGCGTATTCCTTGGTGGTGGTGTAACCCAGCGGCAAGGTAACGATCGCGCCGACGATCACCGCTTGCCAACCCCAGAAGTGGAAGGCGGCGAGGCTGTCGGAAATCAGTCGCGTTTGGCAGGTTCGCTGCACGACGTAATAGGAAGTGGCAAACAGTGCACAACCACCGAAGGCGAAAATCACCAGGTTGGTGTGCAGCGGGCGTAGGCGTCCAAACGTCGTCCATGGCAGGCCGAAATTCAACTCCGGCCAGACCAATTGTGAGGCGATGAAGACACCGAGCCCCATGCCAAGGATCCCCCAGACCACCGTCATGATGGCGAACTGGCGGACTACCTTATAGTTATAAGCAGTCGGACTGATTGCTGTGCTCATTCTAAGGTTCCACGGTTTAGGTGTTTTATTAGGGATAAAAATCGGTCGCAAGTATGGAGAAAGCGGGGGGTCATTGCAACGCGCCATGACCCGCGTCAATGCTTTCAAAAGCTGATTCTGCGGCCTTTCCATGCTCCGCGTAGGGACAAAATTGCCCATGGACAAAATGTCTCGGCGGACCAAAAAGGCGAGGGGGTCGGGTCAGGTGTAACTGGGTGTGTTCAAACGAGGCGGGCAGGTGACAGACGGCAATTTGCGCGGCAGCCGGTATCTACCAGCCTTTGCGGCCTGTCATCGAACAGATTCGTCGAACGCATCGTGTACGGTTGACCTTTGACCGGCTGTTGCCAGTCCGCTTCGGAGCAAGCGTAGACGCGAAACCACCGAACCGAAAGGCAGACCCATTGAGGGGTGCGACAATGCGTCGCAAAGGGGCAGGGAACTGCCGCATTCGGGTGAATGCAGCAGTTGGGCAGTGAAGATTTATTCGGTTTTGCTTTCAGCCTGCAAACGCTCGGCGTTCGGGCTGTGAGACAAGYTGTACACATACGCGGCCAGCAGTTGCACCTTGTCGTTGCCGAGCAGTTCGTGCTGCGCCGGCATCTGACCCTGGCGACCATGGCGAATGGTCTGTTGCAGTTGCGTCAGGCTGGTGCCGTAGATGAAACCTGCCGGTTGCGTCAGGTTTGGCGCACCCATCAGTTCCGTACCCTGGCCCTTTGCACCGTGACAGGCTACGCAAGTGGTGCTGAACGTTTGCTGTCCGGCTTGCAGGTCAGCGCCGCTGTCGGTTGGCAGCGGCAGGCCGGCGAGCTCGTGACGCACATACGCCGCGACGTTTTTCACCCCGGTTTCGCCCAGCACTTCACCCCAGGCCGGCATGGCCGCCATGCGTCCGCCCATGATCGTGGTCTTGATGGTTTCGGCACTGCCGCCCCAACGCCAGATGTTGTCGGTGAGGTTGGGGAAACCAAACGCGCCCTTGGCATCCGAGCCGTGGCAGACCGCACAGTTGGAAGCGAACAGGCGTCCGCCCATTTTTAGCGCTTGCGGATCCTTGGCGACCTCTTCCACGGGCATGGCCGCGAATTTGGCGAAGATCGGCCCGAACTTTGCGTCGGCCTTGGCCATTTCCCGGTCCCACTCCTTGGTCTGGGTCCAGCCATCCTGGTAGCCGGGCAGTACGCCTTTCCAGTTGCCCAGGCCCGGATAAAGGATCAGGTAGCCGACGGCAAATACCAGGGTCCCGGCGAACAGCATGAACCACCACTGCGGCAGCGGATTGTCGTACTCCTCGATGCCGTCGAAGCTGTGGCCCATGGTCTGGTCGACGCTGCCCTTGGTTTCGCCCTTGCGGGTGCCGATCAGCAGCCAGGTCAGGCCGATCAGGCTGCCAATGGTCAGTACGCAGATCCACGTACTCCAGAAGGTGGTCATGGCCGGGTACTCCTTGTCATTGCTGTTTCTTGGCTGGTGGTGTCGTCGGGTTGCGGTTCATCGGCAAAAGGCAGCAGGCGCGCTTCGGCGAAATCCGGGCTGCGTTTGCCGTTGAACACCCACAGCGTCAGTCCGACAAACGCTACGAAGACGACGACGGTGCCCAGGCCGCGGATCATTCCGCTACTTATTTCAAAGAACATGGCCATGGCTCACCTCTTGCTCTTGATCGCAGTGCCGAGCACTTGCAGGTAGGCGACCAGTGCGTCCATTTCGGTCTTGCCCTTGAGCGTTTCGACACTGCTTGCAATGTCTTCGTCGGTGTACGGAACGCCGAGGGTGCGCATGACCTGCAACTTGGTTTTGGTGTGGCTGCTGTCCAGTGCGTTGGCCACCAGCCATGGGTAGGCGGGCATCTTCGACTCCGGCACGACGTTGCGCGGGTTGTACAAGTGCGCGCGGTGCCAGTCTTCCGAGTAGCGACCGCCGACCCGGGCCAGGTCCGGGCCGGTGCGCTTGGAACCCCACAGGAACGGGTGATCCCAGACGCTTTCACCGGCCACCGAATAGTGGCCGTAGCGCTCGGTCTCGGCGCGGAACGGACGAATCATCTGTGAATGGCAACCGACGCAACCTTCGCGGATGTAGATGTCGCGACCTTCGAGTTGCAATGCGGTGTAA
>NZ_JBFTLU010000060.1:0-14128 GCF_056396605.1 Pseudomonas sp. 05T35 | reverse complement strand
CCACAGGGGTATGTGTTTATTTAGTTGGAACGTGGTTTACGCCCAGACACGAAATGGCCCATGTCATTGAACCCTGGCGTCGACGAGTGCCCCGGCGTCACCAGCGAGTCGATGAAGGCTTCGTCTTCAGCCGTGATCTTCACCGCCAGGGCCTTGGTGTAGGCATCCCATTGGGCTTCGGTGCGCGGGCCGACGATGGCCGAGCTGACGGCAGAGTTGTTCAGCACCCAGGCGATGGCGAACTCGACGATGCCGACGCCGCGCTCTTGGGTGTATGCCTGAATCTGCTGGGCAATGCGCAGCGACTCGACCCGCCATTCGGTTTCCAGGATGCGCTTGTCCTGGCGCCCGGCGCGGCTGTTGGCGTCCGGGGTGACGTCTGGCGCGTACTTGCCGCTCAACACGCCACGGGCCAGCGGGCTGTAAGGCACCACGCCGAGGCCGTAGGCATTGGCGGCGGTAATTTGTTCGGTTTCGGCCTGGCGATTGACGATGTTGTACAGCGGCTGGCTGATCACCGGTTTGTCGACACCGAGTTTCTCGGCGACGCGGATTACTTCGGCGATACGCCAGCCACGGTAGTTGGACAAGCCCCAGTAACGGATCTTGCCTTGGCGAATCAGGTCGCCGATGGCCGACACCGTGACCTCCAGCGGCGTGTTGTGGTCTTCGCGGTGCAGGTAATAGATGTCCAGGTAATCGGTGCCCAGGCGGGAAAGGCTGGCATCGATGCCATTGAACAGGTGCTTGCGGCTCAGCCCGCTGCGATTCGGCACACCGTCCACCGGGCCGAAGCCGACCTTGGAAGCCACCACCCATTCGTGACGGTGGCCGGCAATCGCTTCGCCAACGATCTCTTCGGAGCTGCCGCCGGTGTAGACGTCTGCCGTATCGATGAAGTTGACGCCCTGATCCCAGGCCTTCTCGATGATCCGCAGCGAATCTTCGGTGCTGGTCTGCTCGCCAAACATCATGGTGCCCAGGGTCAGGGTGGACACTTGCAGTCCGGATTGGCCCAGTGTGCGGTAGGTCATGTGCGAAATCCTTTTACCGGTGGGAAAGGCTCAATCAAATACCAGAACAACCGCACGGGGCAAACGGAATTATCGAACACCGCAGATCAAATGTGGGAGCGAGCCTGCTCGCGATGAGGCCATAACATTCACCATTGAGGGGGACTGTTACACCGCTATCGCGAGCAGGCTCGCTCCCACAGGGATTGTCAGGTATCAAGCGCGCAAGGTGCGGGTCATGCGCAGCGCCAACAGGCTGCCGCAAACAATCACCCCCGCCAGCAGGTACAACGCTGCATCGGTCGAGCCGGTGCTGTCCTTGACCCAACCGACCAGGTACGGGCTGAGGAAACCGGCCATCTGGCCCATGGAGTTGATCAACGCCAGGCCACCGGCAGCAGCGCCGGCGCTGAGCATGGCGGTAGGCACTGGCCAGAACATCGGCAAGCCGGTGAGGGCGCCCATGGTGGCGATGGTCAGGCCAAGAATCGCAATGGCCGGGTTGGCCGCAAAGTTCACGGCGATCAACAGACCCACCGCGCCCATCAACATCGGCACCACCAAATGCCAGCGGCGTTCTTTATGCAAGTCCGCCGAGCGACCGACCATCAGCATGAACACGGCTGCCAGCAGGTACGGAATCGCACTGAGCCAGCCGATCACCAGGTTATCGGCGAAACCGAGGTTCTTGATGATCGACGGCAACCAGAAGTTGATCGCGTACACACCGCTTTGAATGCAGAAGTAGATCAGGCCGAACGCCCAGATTGCCGGGTTCTTGAACACGGCCAGCAGCGAGTCGGTGGCGGTTTTCGGTTTGCTGGACCAATCGATGGCTTGATCCGCCTCGAGCACGGCACGCTCTTCTGGCTTGAGCCATTTGGCGCTGGCGAAGTTGTCGCTGAGCAGGAAGAACGCCAGCGCACCCAGCGTGATGGTCGGAATGCCTTGCAGCAGGAACATCCACTGCCAGCCGGCGAGGCCACCTTGACCGGCGGCGAAGTGGTTGAGAATCCAGCCTGAGAACGGGCTGCCGAGCAGGCCGGACACCGGAATCGCCGACATGAACAGCGCCATGATGCGGCCACGGCGGAAGGTCGGGAACCACTGCGAGAGGTACAGCACCACGCCCGGGAAGAACCCGGCTTCGGCGGCACCGGTGAACAGGCGCAGGGTGTAGAACCCGGTCGGCGTGGTGACGAACAGCAGGCAGGTCGACAGCATGCCCCAGGTGACCATCATCAGCGCGATCCAGCGCCGTGGGCCGAACTTGCTCAGCGCCAGGTTGCTCGGCACGCCACACAACACGTAGCCGATGAAGAAAATCCCGGCCCCGAGGCCGTACACGGTTTCGCTGAATTTCAGCGCATCGAGCATCTGCAGTTTGGCAAATCCAACGTTGACCCGGTCGAGGTAGTTGAACAGGTAGCAGACAAAGATGAAGGGGATCAAGCGCAGGGTAACGCGCTTGTAGACGGCGTTTTTATCGTCATCGGTGGCCAGGGTGGCAGCGGCGCTCTGTGACATGGCGGGACTCTCTTTATTATGATTTTTTGCGAGGCAAGGGTAACGTTGGTCGTCTGGAGAGTCTCGGTCACCCCTACGCGGATGTCTTTGTGCCTGAGCACAGGGTTTGCGCCAACAGCCTGTGCGGGTGAACAATCAATCACCGCACGTTTTCAAGGATTACGTCGCATGTTCGAACTCGATCACGACCTGGCGCAGGATATCGTCGACCGGGCGATGGCCATTCTGCCGTACAACGTCAATGTCATGGACAGCCAGGGGCTGATCCTCGGCAGTGGCGAGCCGGAGCGGATCAACACCCGACACGAAGGTGCGCAACTGGTGCTGGCGAATGGGCGGGTGGTGGAAATCGACGCGCAGACCGCTGTGCACCTCAAAGGCGTGCAGCCGGGGATCAATCTGCCGTTACTGCTCGATCAGCGTTTGATCGGCGTGTTGGGTATTACCGGTGAACCCGAGCAGCTGCGGACCTATGCCGAACTGGTGCGCATGACTGCCGAGATGCTGGTCGGCCAGCGCAACCAGCAGGCCGAACAGCAATGGCGTCGCCAGCGTTGCGATGACCTGCTGGCGTTGCTGCTCAGCGAGGCCGGGGATTCGCCGCGGCTGATTGACGAAGCTCAGCAAATGGGCCTCAAGCCGCAGCTGTCGCGCACGCCTTATTTGTTCGAGCTGGGCCTGGAGCATGGAGCGGGGCAAACCGCCGAGGCCTTGAGTGCCTGGCTGATCTCACGCTATCCCGACAGTTGGTGCGTGAGTTCCGCCAAGTCGTCATTGCTGTGGTGCCGGCCGACCAYGCAAGCAGTGGACAACGAGCGCTTGCTGGAGAAACTCGAAGGCCTGGGCTGGAACATTCTGCGCGTCGCCGTGGGTGGCCAGGCCGATGGTTTGCAAGGCTTGCGCCGCTGCTATCGACGGGTCGGCGACTTGCTGGCCTATGGGCGCGATGTGCTGCCGAAAACCCGGTTGCTGATGCTGAACCGCTATCGATTGCCGGTCATGCTCTGGCGTCATCGCAATGACGATGCCTTGGACGAGTTGCTCAGTCCGCTGCGCAAAGTCATCGCCAAGGACAGCAACGGCCAACTGTTGGCGACGTTACGAAGCTGGTGCGAACACGACGGCCAAAGCCAGGCCTGTGCCGATGCATTGGGCGTTCACCGCAACAGCCTACGCTACCGCATGGAGCGCATTGCCGAACTCAGCGGCGTTGACCCGCTGCGCCTCGACGGCATGCTCGCGCTGTACCTGGGCGTGCAACTGCTGCCCGAGACAGACGCCAAACCGTGAACGACATAAATCCCTGTGGGAGCGAGCCTGCTCGCGAAGAGGTCATCACATCCAATATCCATGGCGACTGACACATCGCCATCGCGAGCAGGCTCGCTCCCACAATGGATCGGCAAAGTTCACAACATTTTGTTTCGCTGCCAATCCTTGTGGGTTTTGTGAGAATGAACAATAAACCCCTGTTGCACTTGTGCAGCGGACCGGCGTTATTGTTCATATCAACTGGCAGCATGGGCTCCATTGGAACTGGAGAATTCACATGAAAATCGTCATCGCCCCCGATTCGTTCAAGGACAGCCTGAGTGCCGAAGCCGTGGCCACTGCCATTGCGCTGGGCCTGGCCGAGGTCTGGCCGGACGCGACGCTGGTCAAGTGCCCGATGGCTGATGGCGGCGAAGGCACGGTCGAGTCGATTCTCGCTGCCTGCGAAGGTGAGCTGCGCAGCGCCAGCGTGCAGGGTCCGCTCGGTATACAGGTCGACGCGCACTGGGGCTGGCTGCCCCACAATCACACTGCGATCATCGAAATGGCCGAAGCCAGCGGCCTGCAGTTGGTGCCGGTGGGGCAACGCGATGCGTGCATCAGCAGCACCTTCGGCACGGGCGAACTGATCCGCGCGGCACTCGATGCAGGGGCTCAGCGGATCATCCTGGCCATTGGCGGCAGTGCGACCAACGACGCAGGTGCCGGTGCGTTGCAGGCGCTGGGTGTACGACTGCTCGATGCTCAGGGGCAGATATTGAAACCGGGTGGGCTGGCATTGGCGCAACTGGCACGGATCGACCTGAGTGAAATGGACCCGCGTCTGGCCGGCGTGCGCTTCGAGATCGCCGCCGACGTCAACAATCCACTGTGCGGTCCTCATGGTGCCTCAGCGATATTCGGTCCACAGAAAGGTGCATCGGTCGAGCAGGTTCAACAACTGGATCAGGCCCTTGGGCATTTCGCCGGGATCTGCGCCCAAGCGCTGGGAAAAGATCTGCGTGACGAATCGGGCAGTGGCGCCGCGGGCGGTCTGGGTTTTGCGGCCAAGGCGTTTCTTGGCGCGCAATTCCGTGCTGGCGTGGAAGTGGTTGCCGATCTGGTCGGCCTGGAAGAGGCGGTACGCGATGCAGACCTGGTGATCACCGGCGAGGGCCGCTTCGATGCCCAGACCTTGCGCGGCAAAACCCCGTTTGGCGTGGCGCGTATCGCCCGGCAGCAGGGCGTGCCGGTGATCGTGATTGTCGGCACGCTTGGCGAGGGCTACCAGCAGATGTACGAACATGGTGTGGACGCGGCCTTCGCCCTCGCGTCCGGGCCGATGACGCTGGAGCAAGCCTGCGCCGACGCCCCGCGCCTGCTACAGGATCGCGCCCGGGACATCGCCCGCGTCTGGCGCGTGGCAGTACATAAGCACTGAACACGGTCCTTTGTGGCGAGGGAGCAAGCTCCCTCGCCACAGGTAGGAGCAGTGTTTCACCACTGAAACACTTCTCCTGCCCAGAAATATATTTCGCTCAACCCTCCATAAAACCTAAAGCCCTGCCGATACAGGGTATAGGCGCATAACCCCTCAAATAAAAGTCGCCTACCTGCACGCTGGGCGCAACTTTCTGCCTGCCAGCGTTCACTGCATGGATGCTCGAAGACTTCACCACCCGAGAGTCATCCTATGTCCATACGTAATATGAATATCGCGCCTCGAGCGTTCCTGGGTTTTGCGTTCATTGCATTGCTGGTCATCGTGCTTGGCATCTTTGCCGTGAACCGCATGTCGATCATCCGCCAGGCCTCCATCGACATGGAAAACAATCAGCTGCCCAGCGTCGCCTTCCTTGGGAACATGACCGAGAGCGTCTTGCGCTTGCGTATCCTCTCGTTTCGCGTGCTGGTAAACCGCGACGCTGCCGGACTGCAAGACGCTGAAACCCGCATCAACGTACTCACTGACAAGGCCAGACAAGCTCAAAAGAGCTACGCAGCCCTGCCAGCCGGCCCGGAAGAAGCGGCGCTGTATAAAACCTTTGCTGCCACCCTGGACAGCTACCTGCAAGCCCAAAGCCAGATGATGGAGCTGTCGCGGCAGAACAAACTCGATGAACTGCGCAACCTGATCAATACGCGTATCAAGGACGGTACCGATCTGATGGGTGAGCAGCTGAACAAATTGATCGCGATTAACAAGGCGGGCGCAACTGAGGCCGATGCTGTAGCGGGCGACCAATATTCTTTCGCTACCAACGGCATCATCGCGGTTTCGGTGTTTGCCGCATTGGTGACGGTGCTGCTGGCCTGGCTGCTGACCCGCAGCATCGTCACACCACTGAACCGTGCGGTCGCCGCAGCTGAGTCGATTGCTGGCGGTAACCTCACCAAACCTATCGTAATTGACGGCAAGGACGAACCGGCGCGTTTGCTCGGTGCCTTGTCGACCATGCAGGCCAACTTGCGCAAAACCATCGAGCAGATCGCCGGTTCCGCGAATCAGTTGGGGGCTGCCGCAGAAGAACTCAGCGCCGTGACCGAAGAAGCGTCGCGCGGTCTGCAACAGC
Organism: Pseudomonas sp. 05T35; assembly: GCF_056396605.1. Lineage (NCBI taxonomy): Bacteria > Pseudomonadati > Pseudomonadota > Gammaproteobacteria > Pseudomonadales > Pseudomonadaceae > Pseudomonas > Pseudomonas sp. 05T35. Next base: position 7,764 of record NZ_JBFTLU010000060.1, on the reverse strand, counting down.
AAAACAACGAGATCGAACAGGCCGCGACCGCTGTCAATGAAATGACCGCCGCGGTGGAAGAAGTCGCACGCAACGCGGTGTCCACCTCCGAGGCGTCGAATCAATCGACCCAGGCCGCCCGTGAAGGTCGTGACCGCGTGGTGGAAACCGTCAACGCCATTCAGACCATGACCCATGACGTACAAAGCACCTCGCTGATGATTGAAGGTCTGGCTACGCAGGGCCGCGATATCGGCAAGGTGCTGGATGTGATCCGGGCGATTGCCGAGCAGACCAACCTGCTGGCACTTAACGCGGCCATCGAAGCGGCGCGTGCCGGTGAAGCCGGACGCGGTTTTGCGGTGGTGGCAGACGAGGTCCGCGCCTTGGCGCATCGCACCGCGCAATCGACCCAGGAAATCGAAAAAATGGTCGCCGGGATTCAAAACGGTACCGGCGAAGCAGTCGACTCCATGCAGCAAAGCAATCAGCGTACGCACACTACATTGGAGCTGGCCCGTGCGGCCGGCGTGGCGCTGGAGCAAATCACCCAGTCGATCCACCAGATCAACGAGCGCAACCTGGTGATCGCCAGCGCCTCGGAAGAACAGGCGCAGGTATCACGCGAAGTGGACCGCAACCTGGTGAACATCCGCGACCTGGCCACGCAATCGGCCGCCGGTGCCAACCAGACCAGCGCAGCCAGCCATGAGCTGTCGCGTCTGGCGGTTGATTTGAATGCCATGGTGGCGCGTTTCGTGATTTGAGATAGGGTTGAATGTGGAGTTCGCGCGACAGGAGATGTACATGCGCTATTCAGCCTTGACCCAACGAATCGCCGGCGACGGAGCCGATGCCTGGCAGATTCACTACCGAGCGCTGGAGTTGCGCGAGCAGGGCGTCGATGTCCTGCTGCTGTCGGTCGGCGACCCGGATTTCGATACGCCGAAGCCGATCGTGCAGGCGGCCATCGACAGCTTGCTGGCTGGCGATACCCATTATTCGGAGGTGCGCGGCACGCGGTCGCTGCGCACCAGCATCGCCCGTCGTCACACCCGGCGCAGCGGTCAGATGGTCGATGCCGATCATGTGCTGGTGCTGCCGGGCGCGCAGTGTGCGGTGTATTCGGTGGTGCAATGCCTGCTCGACCCAGGTGACGAAGTGCTGGTCGCCGAACCGATGTACGTGACCTATGAAGGCGTGTTCGGTGCCTGCGGGGCGAAGGTGGTGCCCATCGCGGTGCGACCGGAAAACGGATTTCGCGTTGACCCGGCGGACGTCGCCGCACGGATCACTCCCAGGACGCGCGCCATTTTGCTCAACAGTCCGAACAATCCTTCCGGGGCAAGCCTGTCGCTGCCTATCTGGCAGGCCTTGGCGCGTTTGTGCGTCAAGCATGACCTGTGGCTGATCAGCGATGAGGTCTACAGCGAACTGTTATATGAGGGGGAGCACATCAGTCCGGCCAGCCTGCCGGGGATGGCCGAACGTACGGCGACCGTGAACAGTCTGTCGAAATCCCATGCCATGACTGGCTGGCGAGTTGGTTGGGTGATCGGTCCGAAACCCTTGACTGAACACCTGGAGAACCTTTCGCTGTGCATGCTCTTTGGCATTCCCGACTTTGTGCAGAACGCAGCGCGTGTGGCGCTGGAGGCTGATTTGCCGGAGCTTGCGCTGATGCGCAACGAGTACCGTGCGCGGCGTGATCTGGTGTGCGCGCGCCTGGGCGACTGCCCGGGCATCAGCCCGGTGATTCCGGACGGCGGGATGTTCGTGATGGTCGATGTACGCCAGACCGGGGTCGGTGCGCAGGCATTCGCCGAAAAACTGCTGGAAGGTTATGCCGTGTCGGTGCTCGCCGGCGAAGCGTTCGGGCCGAGTGCGGCGGGGCATATCCGCATTGGCCTGGTGCTCGACCAACAGCAGCTGGCCGAAGCCTGCCGCCGGATCGTGCGCTGTGCAACGGAGCTGTTGAAAGCCCGGCGGACCTGAACCGCCTGGAGCTGTGTGCTGGATTTGATGGCCTATTCGCGAGCAGGCTCGCTCCCACACTTTATTTGCGTCGAGCACAGAATTCATGCCCGAAACAAATTCCCTGTGGGAGCGAGCCTGCTCGCGATAGCTATCGAACAAACACCAATACCTTCAAGCTTTCCACGCAACACCATTCACCAGATTCGCCGGCCGTTCACCCGCCAGCGCCGCGAGCAAATTGTCGACCGCACAGCAGGCCATGGCCTCGCGGGTTTCGTGGGTTGCAGAGCCAATATGCGGGGTCGCCACCACGTTGTTCAACTGCAACAACGGCGAGTCGTAGACCAGCGGTTCACGCTCGAACACATCCAGCCCAGCCGCACGAATCTGCCCTTGGCGCAACGCTTCGATCAACGCCGCCTCATCGACCACTTTGCCTCGGGAGATATTGATAAAAATGCTCTCCGGGCGCATCAGCGCAAACTGCCCGGCGCCGATCAATCCTTCGGTTTCAGCGGTCAGCGGTAATGTCAGGCAGACAAAATCGGCCTGCTGCAGCAGCGCAGGAAGGCTGCGGTACTGCGCGTTGAAACGCTGTTCCACCGCAGGTTTCGCGCTGTGGCTGTGATAGAGAATCGGCATCCCGAAACCGAAATGCCCACGCTGGGCCAACGCCTCGCCGATGCGGCCCATGCCGATAATACCCAAGGTCTTGCCATGCACATCGGTGCCGAAATGCGCCGGGCCGATGTTGCGGTTCCATTGCCCGGCACGCACCAGATTGGCCAACTCGACCACGCGCCGGGCCGTCGCCAGAATCAGCGCGAAACCGGTGTCGGCGGTGGTTTCGGTCAACACGTCCGGGGTATTGCTGAGCAGGATCTGTCGGCGGTTCAGGTAGTCGATGTCGTAGTTGTCGACGCCGACCGAGACACTGGCGATGGCCCGCAAGCGTGGCGCCAGGTCGAGCAGTTCGGCGTCCAGCTTCAGGCTGGCGCCCAGCAGACCGTGAGCGCTGGGCAGCGCATCGCGCAAGCGCTTCAGGCCCTCGGCGTCAAGGCTGTCGATCAGCGTCACCTCGGCCTGTTCATGCAAGCGGGCCATGAGTGGCGCAGAGAGTTTTTTGTACAGCACGACCTGCTTTTTCATCCGATCAGTCTCTTGTTCAATTCAGGAATGTGCCGCTACGGGCCGGGCCGTCGCACGCGAGGGTTGGGCCCGGTCGCTGGCACCGGGCTTGAGGAAAATCGTCAGGATCACCGAGAGCATCAAGGCTGCGCTCATCAACAGGTAAGAGGCGCCGGGCGAGCCGGTGGCGCTGTTCAAATAGCCGACCAGATATGACCCGCCAAACGAGCCGAGGGCGCCCATGCTGTTGATCAGCGCCATGGCACCGCCGGCGACGTTGACCGGCAGGATCTCCGGGACGATGGCAAAAAACGGCCCATACGGGGCGTACATGCAGGCGCCGGCAATCACCAGCAGCGCGTAAGACCACCAGAAGTGCTCGGCGCCGAGTGCATAGGAGGCGTAAAACGCGATCGAGGCGATCAACAACGGCGGCCAGACAAACCGTTTGCGCCGCTGAATCCGGTCCGAGCCCCAGGACACCCCGAGCATCGCAATCACCGCCGCCAGATACGGCAGCGCCGACAGCCAGCCGGCTTCGATCATGTTCATCTGCGCACCGTGTTTGAGGATCGACGGCAACCACAGCACAAACCCGTAAACACCGATGCTCCAGCAGAAAAACTGCAAGGCCAGGATGATCACTTTGGGGGAGCGGAATGCTTCGGCGTAATTCTTCACCGCTTTGATTCCGACCTGTTCAGCGACCAGCGCGCTTTGCAGGTCTTGCTTCTGCTCGTTGCTCAGCCACTTGGCGTCGGCAGGCCGATCATCGGCCAGGCGCCACCAGATAAATGCCCAGAGCACCGCCGGCAACCCTTCGATGATAAACATCCAGCGCCAGCTGAAATGCTGCACCAGATACCCCGACACCACCGACATCCAGAGCATGGTCACCGGGTTGCCGAGGATCAGAAAGGTATTGGCTCGCGAGCGTTCGGCGCGGGTGAACCAGTGGCACAGGTAAACCAGCATCGCTGGCATCACTGCTGCTTCGACCACGCCCAGCAGGAAGCGAATGGCAACCAGCATGTAGGCGTTGGAGACAATCCCGGTCAATGTGGCCAGGCCACCCCAGAGGATCAGGCTGACGAAGATCAGTTTCTTCACGCTGTGTTTTTGCGCGTAGATCGCCCCCGGCACCTGGAAGAAAAAGTACCCGAGAAAGAACAGCGCACCGAGCAGCGAGGACAGCCCCGGTGTGATCATCAGGTCGGCGGCCATCCCGGAGGCGGCGGCAAAACCGTAGTTGGCGCGGTCCAGATACGCCAGGCTGTAGGTGATAAACACCATCGGCATGATGTACCACCAGCGGCGGGTGGCGAGGTTCAGCGTTTGCATGGCAGTGCTCCTGAGCTTGTTGTTTTTGTCGCAGCAGGTAACGGTTCTGGTTCAGGTAATGCGGTGACAGTCAGGGCCTCATCGCGAGCGGACGAACGTCGCCCGGCTCTTCCCACAGTAGGTCGGTGGTGTTCACAGAATCTGTGTGTGCATGCGGTCCAGTGTGGGAGCGAGCCTGCTCGCGATTGGCGGCCTCGAACTCGGCGGATAACTGAACGCGAGTAGGCAAACCCTCCATATCCCCCCGGCTCTGTACCGCACGGCTGCCAATCCAGTTGGCCCGCCGCACGGCATCGGGGAGGCTGAAATTCTCCAGCAAGGCGCTGATCATCCCGACCGCAAAACCATCGCCGGCACCCACCGTGTCCACCACGTTGGTCACGGGCACACCCGGTACGAARCCCTGATCATGTCGGGTACGGTAATAGGCGCCGTCAGGGCCGAGTTTGATCACCACCGCCTCGGCGCCCTGATCCAGATAAAACGCCGCAATGTCGGCCGGGGCCTCGAAACCTGTGAGCAAGCGTCCCTCGTTCAAGCCCGGCAACACCCAATGGGCCAAGGCGGCGAGGCGATTGATTTCGCCGATCATCTGCTGTTCGCTGCCCCACAGTGTCGGGCGCAGGTTCGGGTCGAACGAGACGCTGCGCCCGGCTTCGCGCATGCGCGTCATCAATTCGAAGGACATCTGGCGCGCCGACCCGGACAGCGCCGGCACAATGCCGGTGGCGTGAAGATGCCGGGCTTCAAGCAGCTCAGGCACGATCGACTGCACGGACAGCAGACTGGCCGCCGAACCCCGGCGGAAGTATTCGACGCTAGGATCGCGGCCATCGTCGGCACGCGACTTGAGCTGGAAACCGGTTGGGTGCGCGGGGTCGGTCTCGACGAAACGGCAATCCAGACCTTCCTGCTCCAGGGTGTCGACTACAAACCGGCCCAGCGAATCCGCACCGACCCGGCTCAGCCAGGACACTTTGAACCCCAGTCGCGACAGACCGATCGCGACATTGCTGTCGGCACCGGCGATGCGTTTGTGGAACTGCGCAACGTCGGCCAGATCACCGCTCTGTTCGGCGACAAACATCGCCATGGTTTCGCCAAACGACAGAATATCGATCTCAGACATGAGCGCTCTCCAGCCGTGCTTGACCCAGGCGGGCGAGGGTGGCGACATGCTCGGCGGTCAGTTGCACCAGGTCTGTACCTTGCAGCGGATATTCCACCGCCCGCATCACCCCTTGGGGCATGTGCTGCAGGTGCTGTTCCCATTCCTGCAAATCACCGGGCGAGGGCGGTATGGCGACCCGTTTGCCGTCGGCACGGCGGTGGACCGCTTTGCAATGCACATAGCCGACATGCCGGCCCAGCAGGCACGCGGCGCTGGCGGCGGATTGGTCCTGCCATTGCCAGTTGCCGATATCGAAGGTCATCTGTACTGGCAGCACATGCGCTTCAATTGCGCTGAAAAACCGTTGGAACGGCTCGATGCGTCCGCCCTGCAAGGTCTGGTCGTTTTCCACCAGCAACTGCACCGGACTCTGGGACAGGCAGGAAGCCAGCGCCGACAGGGAGTGAGTGTCGGTGAAGTGCCCCAGCGAGACCTTCAGCCACTTGGCGCCAAATGCCCGGGCTCGCCTTAAGGTTTCCGGCAATTCTGGATGGGGCTGCTCCTGTCCTGTCAGCCACAGTTCCAGCGGTGAAGAAAACACGCAACCCAAGCCGTGGTATTCGATGGCCGCAGCCACTTGCGACGGCACTTCATCGGTGAGCAGTTCTTCACGCAGCTCTATGCGATCAGCGCCGGCAGCGGCCAGCAACTCGACAAAACCCAACTGCCCACGCTGGCGTACCAGTTCGGCGCCGTAGCTGGAAAGGCTGATGGAAACGGGTGATTCATTCATTGTTTTGCACCTCTGAAACCGGTTTCATTTTTGTTCAAAAAAATAGCTGATCGTTGATTTATGGGGGGATCTTGAGGGCCCCATCGCGAGCAGGCTCGTTCCCACATGGAATCGCGGTGGTGCTCTTGTGGGAGCGAGCCTGCTCGCGATGGGGCCAGAAGCATCACGCCAGGTTCAGTCGCGTCGACCCACGCTCAATCAACCGCGCCGCAAAATCCAGCGTTCGCGCCGGCCCGTCATCACCGCGCAAGCGCTTGAGCAAACATTCGAATGCGCTCGCACCAATCTCTGCCGTTGGCTGGGCGAGGGCGGTAATACCGTTGCCCACCAGCGGGTACCAGTCGAGGTCGTCGAGGGCGATCAAGCCGATGTCTTCAAACAACCTGCAACCCAACTCGCGCAAGGCATGGGTGCCGGCCAACGCGGCAATACCGTTGGCGCAAAACAGCGCTTTCGGACCGGGGCCGGGTGTGGCCAGGAAGGATTTAAGCCGTGCGCTCAGCTCGTTGCCGGTCTCAACCACCGCACCGCTCAGCCGCGTGCGCTGCTCGAGCTGCGCCTTGAAACTGTTGACCCGCTCAATCCGTGAACTGGTGCCGTCGTAGGGTTCGCTGACCAACACAATGTCGCGATAGCCGCGTGCTTCAAGATGATCCAGGGCCATCTCGACCGCCGCCGGGTTGTCCAGCCCGACCAGGTCGCTGTCCAGCAGATCGACCTTGCGATCCACCAGCACCATCGGCAGTTCACGGTGCAACTCGCGCAGCTCATCCAGGTGATGGCCAAGGGTGTTCACGATCAAGCCTTCGATGTTGTACGAGCGCAGTGCCGCCAGATGCTGGCGTTCCTGTTCATCGTCGCGGTCGGTGTTGCACACCACCAGGCTGTAGCCGTGCTGACGGCAGGCGGTTTCCACGCCATGCATCACGGCAATCGAATAGGGGTTGCGGATATCGGCCACCAGCATGCCGATCAGACGGGTACGCCCACGCTTCAAACCACGCGCCATCTGGTTCGGGCGATAGCCAAGTTCACTGATCGCTTGCTCGATGCGTTTGGCAGTGGCCTCGGACAGCAAGGCCCGGTCTTCGCCAATAAAGCGCGACACGCTGGCCTTCGAGACCCTGGCGTGTTCGGCAACATCGAGCATGGTGACGCGACCGCGCTGGGCGGCGGAAAAAGTAGTCACGGTATGAAGCCTTGTTGTTTGAGTTGTTGTGGCTGGCGCTGAAACCGGTTTCAGAAGACACCAGGCGCACGTGAACGTCAAGCTCATCGACGAAGGAAATTGTAGGAAAAGTCGGATTATACCGACAGACGGTCGTTAGACCTGTCAGATCTGACAGTAGCCGGTGTCGGGGATAGGGCGTTTAATTTTGAACAACGCTTGGTGAGTCACGACTCCAGAAGTCTTGCGAACGTGGAGACCCGCTTC
>NZ_JBFTLU010000059.1:0-14200 GCF_056396605.1 Pseudomonas sp. 05T35 | reverse complement strand
GCTCGGGATCGTCACCAACACCTCGAAATGATGCACTTCGCGGGCTGCAAACGCCGCAGTACATGCCCACAGGGCAACAGCCGACAAAGGCACGACAGTCAGTTTTTTGAGCATGGTCATCACCCGGAGTTATCCCTTCACGTCGAGGTTTTTGCTTTTCTCGCCTTCGACCAGGGTGAAGCGGTATTCACGACCGGCCTGTTTCTCGAACTGAAAGGTCCGGCCCGCGAGGATGTGATGCTTGGTCGTTGGCTGGCAGTCCTGTTCGTTTTTCACCGAGCAGTCCTTGAACTCATCGATCACCACCACGCTGTTGCCGTTGTTGCGAATCCGGTAGTTGCTCGCATCGTTCTCGATCGCGCTGTCGAAGCGCGTCTCCTTGGGTCGTACGAAAAATACCGTGCCGTACCCGGCCAGCACATTGACCCCGGCAGACAAACCTTTCTTGTAATCCTCACGGTCCTGGCTGGAGACGGCGAATTCGTCTTCCTTCTCCGGCACCACCGGCACGAAACGCACCCGGAAATACCGCTCTTTTTCACGCTCGCCCATATACAACAGGCGCGTGCCCTGCATGCCACTGGCCGGCACGATCAGTCGGGCCGGGCTGGCCATCAAACCATCACGGGCGGTGGCGTCGGCCTGGGTCTTGAGCGGCTCTTCCCGTGCGGTGCCATCGGCGTCATAAATGATTTCAAGAATGTTGACCTTGACGAATGCGGTGCTGTCGCCCCCATTGAACACGCGTTTCAAGTAGGTACTTTTGTCCCCGTCCAGATAGTCATACACCGTCCCGACATTGATGCTCGGTCCGGCATGGGCCGTCTGGGTGAATAAGCAAAAACCAAATAATGCCGCCAGGCGTTTCATAGTCCTGTCCCTCGTTGAATGAATGCCGCAATACCGCGACGAACTAAACGTCTGAATCCCAGATAACCGTCACGCTTCCCGAGTACTGCCGTTGTGAGCCGGGACGAATCATCTCTGCCACGTCGCTTGAAGGAATTTCGAAATGCAGGGTTCCCGGTTTGCGGTCGACATAAAAACCCGGCTGGAACAGTTCAGTTCCGCTGCCATCGCGCAGCAATTGCCGATGATTGACCGGTAGCCCGCCGACGTCGGACAGGCCGTGGGGAAGACTGACGCTGACGTTCAGCGGTACTGCGTGCCCGGAATCGGCATCACGCACACCGCAGGTTTTGCCATCGGGGCTGTATTGGCACTCCAGCTGCATTTTGAAACGCGAACTGGCGGAGATAGTGAACGTTTGATCCCGGAACAACCGCGTGGGTTTGCGGCCTTGCTGCAGCCAGGCATTCCAGCCGCCTTGCGGTACCAGCTCCACACGATTGCCGCCCGGAGGAACATCCACTTTGAGCGTGTGCGTTACGGTCAAGGTGAACCTGAGATTGATGACACTGTCACCGCTCACGGGGTACATGTTGTCCCCCAGATCAATACCGTCCGGCCCGATAGGGAACTGGATCGAACCCACATAGACCCCGGACGCCATTTCCAGCGGCCTGGGTGCAATCAGCTGGTAACCGATATCGAAATCCCTGTATCGCAACTCAGGAATAAGAAACTTCGCTTGCTTCGCACAAACGCCCGCATTCAACGGCACCTGCCAGAAAGAGCCAAATATAGTGACACCGCCTCCAGAAAAGCTCAGCGCACGACAAGGCGCAGCGCCATTGCTCCACCGTCCGCCAACCCATAGCAGCTCATGAGCCGCGAGAACGTTACTCTCTGGATCCACGCCCACCAGCTTGCGCACATCCTCGCTCAGAACGTAAGTAGTCCCGATTCCGGAAACCCTCACCTGAACCTCCTGCGTCTGACCACTTTGTGGGTCCGTGACGGTCAAGGTTTGCCAATGGGAAGGCAGGTTGAACATGGCACCCTGACGCTGCGCATGATCGGCCTCGACGGGCACCCTTGACCTGAACTGAATAGGCAGCCTGAAACTCACCATCGGTGGCGAAACGCAGTGCTGTGGATACACAAGGCAATAACCACTTTGCTCCGTCGTATTGGTGAACTCGTTCTTCATGGGTTTTGCAGGGTCGGGGCTGAACTCGGCCTTGATGTCCAGATCAATCCCGTGAGCCGGTGAAAGTGTCAGTGAAAGTCCGATCAGCAACATCAGCAGGAACGGGGTTTTAGTGAGAGAGGTCATGTCGTACACACTCTTTGGCAATGGCGTTCATCGGTGTGCATCAACCTGCCGACCGTGCGATAAAAGATGCATCGGCCAACGTCTCCGGCGTGCAGCGCAGATCACCGATCATCAACACATTGTTTTCAGTGCGCCCAACGCTTGGGTCCAGGCGGAACTGGCACAGCAACTGGCTGCCGTGGCGTACTTCCAGGGTTGGCGAGCCGGCGTTCATTTCCATCGAGAAGAAGCCGTCCACTTCACTGACGCCCCGGCTGGCGTGGTTGATGATGTGATGGCCCTTGAGCGGCYTGCCCGTGGGGTCAACCAGACGCCCAAGCACGGTGAGGGTTTTCATCACGCGGATCTTGCGGTAGTCCACACCACCCTTGTTCAGGTGATAGCTGGTGCGCACCGGTTGAATGGTCGCCGCCGGTACATCGGTGCCTTCGAAGTCGAAGCTCACCGAGCTGCTCTTGTACGCGGTGATCGGAATGAAATTGCGACCCGGACGCAGACGGGCGCTGCCACCGCTGAGGTCATCGGCGCGCAGGGCGATTTGATCGAGATCGGACTCCACATCGACAATCATCCCGGCCCCGCTGCCCTGATGCTGGTTGGTCATGACCATGTGCTTGCCGCTGACGGCAATCGTGCTGTCCAGGTTCAAGCCACCGGTCAGGTTGCTGTTGAACGAAGAGCGCTGGAAGAAAGCATCGCCATTGGCTGAATCGTTACTGAAACTGGTGGTACCGGACAGGCCGAGACCGTAAGTGTCGGTAATGGCCGTGGCCGAGACACTTTGCAGCACATGGTCTTTCAGGTCTTTGCGGTAGGTCAGCGAGGCATTGTTGTCGCGACCGCCCTCACGCGAGGTCCGTGAACCGATGCTGCCGGACAACTGCTCACCGGGACTGCCGAGTGCCAGGCTGAGCGTCAGGTCGACCCCGCGATTGCGCGAGTCGCCACTGCTGATGCTGCCGGGTCGGTCGAACATCGAAAAACGCCAGTGGGCATCGTTGCCGAACAGCGTGCTGCGTTGGGTCCAGCCCAGGTCCAGCCCCATCCCTTCAACGTTGCCCTCGCTATGCGAGACCCGCGCATTGAACGAGCTTTTGCTGGTAACGCGGTGGTTGAGCGACAACGACGAATTGCTGGTCTGGCCGACGAACACATTGCGTTGGCGCACCCGCGTACCGTCGGGCAGGGTTTCAAAGATATCGGTGGTGTCGAGCCAACTGCGGTTATGACTCAGGAACAGACTGCCGGCGCCATAGTTGTACATCGTCTGCACATCAAGACCGGTGCCGTGGTCCTTGGTCTGATAGACATTGGAGAACAGGCTGACGTTGTTGGCCACCGTCCAGTCAATCGACGAACCGTATTGCATCGTCTCTCGAACCTGACGCCCGAAAACCCCGAGAATCACTCGCGGGTGCAGCAAATAGTTGAACGCGGCACCCGCGGTCATTTTTCCGGAAGCCTGATCCTGCCAGTTACTCCACAGTTTGCTTTCCTCGCCGGCAAACAGGTTGTAGCGCCAGCGTTCATCGTAATGACGCCAGTTGCCGGGCTTGTACACCAACTCCTGGGTCGTCGAGGTGATTTGACCGTCTTCGATCAAGCGCACCTCCACCTCGTAAATACCACCGGGCAGCGGTCGGGTATCCAGCGTCTGCAAACCGGCATCCACCGGCTGGGTGTTGATCATCAGCCCATTACGATAGATCTCCACCGAGGCCTGCCGGTTGGCGGTGACATAAATCGGGTACACCGCAGGTTTCGGGTTATTGATTGCCAGACTGTCAGAGCTGCCATACATCACCCCCACCACCGTGTCGGGGCTGGCACCGAACGAACGCGGTTGACGGCTCAGGCCTTCGGAATTGGGCGTGAAATAGCCCAGGCGCAGGAAGCTGCCATCAAGCTCGCGCTGACTGTAGAGTTCGTGTATCGCGCGGTACATCTGATCATCCGCCCCCCCCAAACGGGCCAATTGCAGATTGAACCTCTGGCTCCAGTTACCCAGGCTGCTGCTGGTTTCCAGGCCATAACGGCCACCGAGGTCCTGGTCCTGCCCCCCATTGAGGTTCAGTTGATTACGCAGGATCAACCCGGTGCTGCCGCCTTCCGGCTGGTCGTAATAACGCTTGGCTTGCGTGTCACGCTCGGCGTTTTCGGTGGCTATCGAAACCAGGGAGTTTTCCAGGTTGTAATGGATGGCCAGCATCTGCTCCGGGCAAGTGCTTTCGCAGGCGCCAAGGGGCACGCCTTTTTGTAAGTAAGCAGCCCAGATTCCACGCTCACTGGCGGGAATGTGGCTGTCGCCCACATCGGAAAAATCAAGCAGGGTGATGCGATCATCACGGGACAACACGATCATCGCCTCACCGAGAAACTGTTGATCAAGTTCCACTCGAACCGCCAACGGTACATCAAAGAAGTGTTCTTCAAACTCCGCGGGCAAACCTTTGGCTTGGGCGAGCAAACTTCGCGGCGTTGTAGCGACAGTCGGCGCGGCGAGTGCGCCCGCACATAAAAAAAATGCAAGCGCAGCCGCGATGGGAGTCATCGGGAACATGAACGGAATACTCTGATTACATGAATAAGTTAAAGCCCGATCGACCGTCAGGAATAGCCGGTCGATCGGTTTTGTTATTGAACAAAGCAGACCTTATTCAACACAGATAGATCAAGGCGTTATGACAGGTTCGAAAACAACCGCAAAGGTACCGTTATAATTACCGGCAGGGTGCCCGCCAGCAGGTTTTGCAGCAGAAACGATCATGTCAGCCATCGTGCCCGGAGTGGAATCTACGGCATTAACAACTTCTTTGGCCACCTCGCTCAGTTCAACGCCATTGAAGGTCACGGTCAGCGGAATGGCATTGCTGCCACTGTACAGGGAGGCCGCACTTTGACCGCCCTCGACGAACGCATGGATCGAACCGTTGGGATCGCTATGCTTGACGTCGTAAACGGCGCGCAGAGCACCCAGTTCGCCACTGACAAGGTTGTAGCCCATCGTTTCGTCTTTACCAAAGTCCGGATTACTGTTGCTCGGTTGAGCGTGGAAGATGGTCGTTGGGACAGTGGCCTTGATGTTAATAGTGCTGCGCATTTCGTCAGCAGCAAAAGCCATCGAAGAGTTCAATGCCAGGATGGCCAATGGAGTAGCGATTGCGATTTTCTTGAACATCGTTAAATACCTGTTATTTCAAATGGGCTGGACAATTGAAAGTTCGAACAAACGGAGGTATTCAGGTGCTGAAAGTGCACGACGCCCTGTCACTACCGAAACGACTATTTGTTTGAACTTTCAACGCCGAGACATGATCGATCAATCGCCTAGGAAAGTAAGCAGGCAACGTCCGATGAACAGGTAGTCAATACGACCCGGAGCGATAATGAAAAAACCCGAAAAAAACCAAAAAGACATTAGTAACTGTAAGAGGTGGACTACCTACAGATTTTACTAAAAATACAATACAGCAGTACCCGTCGTTGATTTTCCGCAGAACAACGACCGTGCTCTTCGCCCTTTAAGGCCGGCAAAACAATTATTAGAGAGTTAACACTAATTTCTGTCAGCCCACCTGAATAAAACAATGCAATTTATCGATACCGACGGCATGAAACTCCGGTCCGTGCGGGATCAAGCCAGCCGTCTCCCCCTAGGCGATGGCCTCGAACCGTTCGTCTTGGGCCCTTGATTTCTGGATAAGATATATCTTAAGTTGTATCTAAATACGACGAGAGAGCCCAAGAAATGAGAGACCATCATTCCCACCGCGAGCACGCTGACGGCCGCGACGGTTTCGAAAAACGCCCTGGCCCCGGCCGCGAACGCGGTGGACGCGGCCCCCGGGTATTCGCCCCCGGCGATCTGAAACTGCTGTTGCTGGCGCTGATCGCCGAGCAGCCGTGCCACGGCTACGACCTGATCCGCCAGATCGAAAGCATGTTCGACGGCGCCTACTGCCCGAGCCCCGGCGTGATCTACCCGACCCTGACCTTCCTTGAAGAAAGCGAAATGATCCAGGGCGATGCCGAAGGTGGAAAAAAACGCTACAGCGTTACCGACGCCGGACGTCTGTCATTAAGCGAGCAGGCGATTGCCCTGGACGGCGTGCGCATGCGCATCGAAGTCAGCAAGCGCTCGTTGCGCGGGCAAGACCGCCCGGCCGAGATCCACGAAGCGGTGCACAACCTGCGGCATGCCTTGCAAATGCATCACGGCCGCTGGAGCCCGGAAGAAATCCTGCGGGTGCGTGACCTGCTCAACAACACCGCCAAAGCCATCGTCGATGGTCCTGTCGTTCAATCTGTTCAGGAGAAGGCCGAATGACTGAAGTCATCGTGCAAACCATTCACCGTGTCAGCCACGAACTCAAACGCCGTCGCCTGGAAGTACTGAGGGTGGTCGACCTGACCCCGCGCATGCGCCGGATCACTCTCGGCGGAGCGGAACTGGCCGGCTTCGTCAGCCTCGGAACCGACGACCACGTAAAGCTGTTTTTCCCGCAAACCGCAGCAGAACTCGCCACACTGGAAACCCTGGTGCTCGGTGCTGGCAAAGACAACGGGCCAATGCCGGCGATGCGCGACTACACGCCCCGCCGTTACGATCTGGACACGCTGGAGCTGGACATCGACTTCGTATTGCACGGCGATGGCCCTGCCGCGACCTGGGCAGCGCAGGCCACGCCCGGCCAGTTCCTGCACATCGGCGGGCCGCGGGGCTCGATGGTCGTGCCGGACGTGTTCGACAGTTATCTGTTGATCGGCGACGAAACTGCCCTGCCCGCCATCGCCCGCCGCCTCGAGGGCCTGGCGGCCAACCGTCGCGCTCTGGTGGTGGTGGAAATCGAGAACGGCGCCGAACAGCAAATCCTCGAAAGCCAGGCAGAGGTCAAGGTGATCTGGGTCTTGCGCGAAGCCGGTAAAAACCACCTGCTGACCACCGTGCAACAACTGCCAATGCCGGGCGGCGAGTTGTATGCGTGGATCGCCACAGAATCCAGAGCCTCACGACAGATCCGCCGCGTGCTGCTGGACGAGAAGGGTTTGAGTCAGGACCAGGTGAAAGCCGTAGGCTACTGGAAGCTGGACGACAGCGACGAAGAGTGATCATCTGACGGTATTCGACATCCTGTAGCAGCTGCCGAGCCTGCGAGGCTGCGTTCGAGGCCGAAGGCCTCGCAAATCCTGCAGACGCGGTTTGCCTGGAAGAACGTGCCGCCTGATTTCACGACCGCTCCGCGGCCGAACGCAGCCTCGCGGGCTCGGCAGCTGCTACGGGGGGCAGAACGCAAAGAGGTGTCGTTACTTATGTCCGCGCCAGCGATCCAGCCCGATCACCACCAGCGCAATCAGCACAAACCCCAGCAATATCCCGCTGGCATTGATGAACACCTGGGGATAACCGAGCTTTTCAACATCGATGAAAGGATACGGGTAGAGCCCCAGCGAGTGCCCGCGCAGCAAGGCATAAGCGAAGTACAGCACCGGGTAAATTGCCCACCAACCGATATGGCCAAGGCGCAAGGTGCCCTTGGGCACACACCGCCACCAATAGAACAGAAACAGCAGCGGCATGACGTCATGCAGCAGTTCGTCGGCGATGAACTGCCAGCCCTGCGGATGCCATAAATGCCGCAACAACAGGTTGTACGCCAGGCCGACCAGGGTAATGCTCACGGCAATCCCGCTGCTGACCCACGGCTGCAAAAACAACGCACGGCCCTTCGACTCGCGTGAAGTCACGGCGCAGGTCAGCACCGTCGCCACCAGCGTATTGGTCAGGACCGTAAAGTAACTGAAGTAACTCACCAGCCCACCCAGCTGGCTGGCGCTGACACTCCAGCGACCGTAAAACACCAGGTACAGCTGAATGCTCAATCCCAGCCAGCCAAGCACGGCGGCCGAGTGGGTAAAACGTCTCATGACGGGCGACAGTCGAGTCGGCTCGGCGGGCATCTATATTCCTTAGAGCGGACGTTTGGTGCGCATCAACTTCACGTAGAGCTTTTCGACTTTCTCCCGGGCCCACGGGGTTTTGCGCAGGAAGGTCAGGCTCGACTTGATACTCGGATCGCTCTTGAAGCAGCGAATGTCGATGCGCTCGGCCAGCCCCGACCATTCGTAGTGTTGAACCAGCGTGTTAAGGATCTGTTCCAGGGTCACGCCGTGCAGCGGGTTGGTGTTCTGTTCGGTCATGCCGGGCCTTTGAACGAAGAAAGTAGAGGAAGTCGCGCACCTTAGCCGAGGGTGTCCTGCGGTGGAAGGACTCTGTGCGCTATCCGTTAAATGTAGGTGAACTCTGAAAGATCGCAGCCTGCGGGTGTACACCGCCCTATGTGGAGCTGCGATCTTTTCAAGGGTGACCGCACACTGTTACCAAATCCGAAATGATTCATGTCAAGAAAAGCCCTTTCTCTCTTTGTTACAGATCATTATCCTTGCAAGCCTAAAAGCTGAATCGCTTCACCTGCCCGTTGTCCCCTCGCAGCGTTCAGCTCTCTTCCCCTAAAAGACCAAGAATTCCTTCTCTATGCCTGACATTCAGACTTTGCGAGACAGCGCTGTCTTCCCAACTGTTGCTACCCGAAAAGCCATAACTCTGCTCGGTGGGCTCAGCGCCCTGAGTCTTGCCGCCTACGCTCAGGCTGCCCCTGCATTCGATAGCGACTCACCTTGGATGCTCGGCGACTGGAATGGCACACGCACCGAACTCGCGGAAAAAGGCTACGACTTCAAGCTCGACTACACCGGCGAGATGGGCAGCAACCTGCACGGCGGCTACGACCACGACCGCACCGCGCGCTACAGCGACCAGTTCGGCCTCGGCACGCACCTGGACCTGCAAAAAATCCTCGGCTGGCACGACGCTGAATTTCAGCTGACCATCACCGAACGCAGCGGCAACAACATCAGCAACGACCGGGTCAACGATCCGCGTGTCGGCGGTTTCACCTCGGCCCRGGAAGTCTGGGGCCGTGGCCAGACCACCCGGCTGACGCAGATGTGGTATCAGCAGAAATTCTTCGATCAGAAGCTCGACATCAAAGCCGGCCGTTTTGGCGAAGGCGAAGACTTCAACAGCTTCCCCTGCGACTTCCAGAACCTGGCGTTCTGCGGCTCCCAGGTCGGCAACTGGGCCGGTGGCATCTGGTACAACTGGCCAGTCAGCCAATGGGCGCTGCGGGTCAAATATCACCTGACGCCCGAGCTCTACGCCCAAATCGGCGCGTACGAGCAGAACCCGTCGAACCTGGATCGCGACAACGGCTTCAAGCTCAGCGGCAGCGGCACCCAAGGCACGGTGCTGCCGGTGGAGCTGGTGTGGACACCGAAGCTCAATGGCCTGCCGGGCGAATACCGCGCCGGTTACTACTACAGCAGCGCCAAGGCCACCGACGTCTACAAGGACAGCAACGGTCAGCCCGCCGCCCTGAGTGGTCAGGCCTACCGCAGCGCATCGAGCAAGCACGGCGTCTGGCTGGGCGTGCAGCAACAGCTGACCAGCCGCGCCAGTGATAACTCGCGGGGCTTGAGTGTGTTTGCCAACGGCACGATGCACGACAAGAAGACCAACGCCATCGACAACTATGTCCAGGCCGGCGTCGTCTACAAAGGCCTGTTCGATGCCCGCAGCAAAGACGACATCGGCTTCGCCATGGCCCGGGTTCACGTCAACCCGGCCTTCCGCAAAAACGCCGAGGCGATCAATCAGGCGCACGCGGTCTTCGACTACAACGACCCGTCCTACCTGCCGCCGCAAGACACCGAATACAGCGCCGAACTCTATTACGGCGTGCATGTGACCAACTGGCTGACCGTGCGCCCGAACCTGCAATACATCCGCCATCCGGGTGGTGTGAATGAGGTCGATGACGCGCTGATCGGCGGGATCAAAATCCAGTCCTCGTTCTAACAAACGCTACAAAACCCTGTGGGAGCGAGCCTGCTCGCGATAGCGGTGGGTCAGTCAACGTTGATGTAGAAGCTGACGGCCCCTTCGCGAGCAGGCTCGCTCCCACAAGGAATGCATCACTGAGCTTTTTGTACTGAAACCTGCTTGCGCCTGATCGTCATCTACAGTGAACAGGCGCGGGACTACTTAAACGTCACGGAGAACCACACTATGAGCACTGATGGTGCTTTGAGTCGAAGCCGCCTGCTGCCGAGCCTGCTCGGTATCGTGCTTCTGCTAATGGGCCTGGCCTTGCTGGCCGGGGGGATCAAGCTGAGCATGCTCGGCGGCTCGTTGTATTACCTGCTGGCCGGGATCGGCCTGGTGCTGACCGGTATTTTGCTGCTGGCTGCCCGCCGTGCGGCGCTGGGCCTGTACGCCGTGGTGCTGTTCGCCAGTACGGTGTGGGCGCTGTGGGAAATCGGTCTCGACTGGTGGCAACTGGTGCCACGTCTGTCGCTGTGGTTCGCCCTTGGCGTAGTCCTGCTGTTGCCGTGGTTCCGCCGTCCGCTGCTGCGTGACGGCGCCGCTCCGCTGGGCACTGCCGCGCTGAGCGTGGCCGTGGTTTTGGCCGGCGCCACCGCGGTTGCCAGCCAGTTCACCCACCCGGGTGAGATCATGGGCGAGCTGGGCCGCGACACTGCCGACATGACCAGCACCGCGCCAGCAATGCCCGAAGGCGAGTGGCAGGCCTATGGCCGCACCGAATTCGGCGACCGCTACTCGCCGCTGAAGCAGATCACCCCGGCCAACGTCGGCAAGCTGCAGGAAGCCTGGCGCATCCGCACCGGCGACCTGCCGACCGCCGATGACCCGGTGGAACTGACCAACGAGAACACCCCGCTGAAGGTCAACGGCATGCTCTATGCCTGCACCGCCCATAGCAAGGTGCTGGCGCTGGACCCGGACACCGGCAAGGAAATCTGGCGCTTCGACCCGCAGATCAAGAGCCCCGTAGGCTTCAAGGGCTTCGCCCACATGACCTGCCGTGGCGTTTCCTACTACGACGAGAACGCCTACGCCAAGGCTGACAACGCTTCGGCCGCCGTCATCTCCGAAGCTGGCAAGGCGGTTGCGCAAGCCTGCCCGCGTCGTCTCTACCTGCCCACCGCCGATGCTCGCCTGATCGCCCTGAACGCCGACACCGGTAAAGTCTGCGAAGGCTTCGGCGATCACGGCGTGGTTGACCTGACCCAAGGTATCGGCCCGTTCACCCCCGGTGGCTACTACGCGACCTCGCCGGCAGCGATCACCCGTGATCTGGTGATCATGGGCGGCCACGTCACCGACAACGAGTCGACCAACGAGCCGTCCGGCGTGATCCGCGCCTTCGACATCCGCGACGGTCACCTGGTCTGGAACTGGGACAGCGGCAACCCTGAAGCGACCGAGCCTTTGGCTCCGGGCAAGACCTACACCCGCAACTCGCCGAACATGTGGTCGCTGGCCAGCGTCGACGAGAAACTGGGCATGGTTTACCTGCCGCTGGGCAACCAGATGCCTGACCAGTGGGGTGCCGACCGCACGCCGGGCGCAGAAAAATTCAGCGCCGGCATCGTTGCCCTGGATCTTGCGACCGGCAAGGTACGCTGGAACTTCCAGTTCACTCACCACGACCTGTGGGACATGGACGTCGGCAGCCAGCCAACCCTGCTCGACATGAAGACCGCCGACGGCATCAAGCCGGCGCTGATCGCACCGACCAAACAGGGCAGCCTGTATGTGCTCGACCGTCGCAACGGCACACCGATCGTGCCGATTCGCGAAGTGCCGGCGCCGCAAGGCGCAGTCACCGGCGACCATACCGCGCCGACCCAGGCTCGCTCGGACCTCAACCTGCTCGCTCCGGACCTGACCGAGAAGGCCATGTGGGGCGCCAGCCCGTTCGACCAGATGCTCTGCCGCATCCAGTTCAAGCAACTGCGCTACGAAGGCCAGTACACCCCGCCGTCGTTGCAGGGCAGCTTGATCTATCCGGGTAACGTTGGTGTGTTCAACTGGGGCAGCGTGTCGCTCGACCCGGTTCGCCAGATGCTGTTCACCAGCCCGAACTACATGGCATTCGTCTCCAAACTGATCCCGCAGGCTGAAGTGGCTGCCGGGAGCAAGCGCGAGAGCGAGACCTCGGGCGTCCAACCCAACACCGGCGCGCCATACGCGGTGACCATGCACCCGTTCATGTCGCCATTCGGCGTACCGTGCCAGGCTCCGGCCTGGGGCTACGTCGCCGGTATCGACCTGACCACCAGCAAAGTGGTGTGGAAGCGCAAAAACGGCACCAGCCGCGACAGCTCGCCACTGCCTATCGGCCTGCCGATCGGCGTGCCAAGCATGGGCGGCTCGATCGTTACTGCAGGCGGCGTCGGCTTCCTCAGCGGCACCCTGGACCAGTACCTGCGCGCCTATGACGTCAACAACGGCAAGGAACTGTGGAAGTCGCGCCTGCCGGCCGGCGGCCAGGCCACGCCGATGACCTACACCGGCAAGGACGGCAAACAGTACGTGCTGCTGGTCGTTGGCGGCCATGGTTCGCTCGGCACCAAAATGGGCGACTATGTGATCGCTTACAAACTGTCGGAATAAGCGTTAACCGCAGTTAAAACGAAGGCGACTACCGCGAGGTAGTCGCCTTTTTTTGTGCGCTCACAACCTGCCGAACAAGTTGCCAACAAACTCGACGAACGGCGCTGCTTTCAGGTTGGAACTGTTATTTGTGACAGTAGCCAACCCGATCACTTCAAGTGCTCAATGACACATATACCGGTTACCGATATACCTCGAAAAGTACGCATTGCCGAACAAGCGGTTAACCGAACAACCTTGTGATCCTAGAGAGGCGCGTCATGAAACTAATCAACACGTTAGCCGTCGTTTGTACACTCCTGGCTGTGTCCACTCACTCTTTTGCCGCATCAAGCACTTTTTACATCGTGGCGCATCAGGATGACTGGCAATTGTTTATGGGCGCTCATGCTCACGMTGACGTAAACAAACCCGGTAATAACACGGTTTTCATTTACACCACGGCGGGGGATGAAGGATTTGGTACAGGGGTTGGTCATGGAGCGCAAGACCATCCTTATTACCTCGCCCGAGAAGAAGGTGCGAATCGGGCAGTACGTTTTATGGCGAATGATGACAAACCCAGGGGGGAAGGAAAAGGGGATACCATCACGATCAATGGTAAATCTCTTTATAAATATAGCTACGAAAATACTACTTCTTATTTCTTGCGACTGCCGGATGGAAAACTTAGACCCTTCCATCTAGGTGATATCAAAACCCTCACAGCAATAAATGACAGTGCCGCGTACTCTGACTGGAGTGACCTGGTAAAAACCATTGAATCCATCATTACAACCGAAGGAAGAGGCTCCGCCAAGGTAGTTGCAAATTACCCAAATAAAGATGAACAGGAAAACCCGGAAAACCATTCCGACCATATAACTACTGCACTGGCAGTCGATGCGGCGCTTGCAGGCTTATCGTGTATTGATCGACGGATATACATTGAATATTCAACGCGTTACAAGCCAACCAACTTGTCACCTACAGATAAAATAACAGAGGCAGCCATTTGGGCTACAACGGCATCAGGACTCAGCGACATGGGATACCGCAGTACGTATAACTCATTCCACAATGATTTTATTGGGAAAATTTACTATAGCGCCATCGATGGAACAGGTGATTGTGCGTTCTGATGAGTCAGCAGATGGTCTCGTTGGGGGAACTGCTGGTGAATCGGGCGCTGGATAATTACGATCAGCCAGAGGCGCCGTAACAGCGCCCGCTCCCACAATTTTGATCGATGTACATCAGCCTCTAAAGCCGTACACGCCCCAACCACTCAGGCCGGCCGGTAGGCCGCCGTGCTGTTGCTGTTGATCTTGATCCACCCGCCCCTTCGGAAGGCCGAGCGCAGGTGTTCATCAGGGGGTGGGCGCGCAGCGCCGTACGGCGCAGCCGGACACATCGAGAGGAGGTCGTCGCGAAGCAGACCGTAGGCGATGCCCCCTGATGGACACCGGAGTGAGGGAACGCCGAGCCTAGGCGAGGTGCCGTAC
>NZ_JBFTLU010000058.1:0-19446 GCF_056396605.1 Pseudomonas sp. 05T35 | reverse complement strand
CGTAGAAGAAGCCGTTGCGGTCAGCGGTGGCCGCGGCCTTGATCTCCTTGCCGCCGTCCTTGTAGTTGAACGAGATCAGCTCGTTGACGCCGTCATAGTCCCAGCCATCGTGCGGAGTGCTCTGGAAGTGCCACTTGATGGTGCCGTCATCCGGGTTCAGCGCCAGACGCGATGAGGAATAGAGGTTGTCGCCAGGGCGCAGGTGGGAGTTCCACGGTGCCGGGTTGCCGGTACCGAACAACAGCAGATTGGTTTCCGGGTCGTAGTAGCCGCCGAGCCAGGGCGCGGCACCGCCGGTTTTCCAGAGGTCACCCGGCCAGGTCTTGCCGGCTTCGCCTCCGGAGATGCCGTTCTCGATGGCCTTGCCGTCCTTGTAGACGTAGCCCATATGCCCTTCGACCGTTGGCCGGGTCCACAGCAGGTCACCGTTTTTCGGGTTGTAGGCTTCGATCTTGCCCACCACCCCGAACTCGCCGCCGGCCACGCCGGTGATCAGCTTGCCGTTGATCACCAGCGGTGCGGCGCTGATGGAGTAGCCTTCCTTGTGGTCGGCCACTTTCTTGCTCCAGACCACTTTGCCGGTGTCCTTGTT
The DNA here is from genome assembly GCF_056396605.1 of Pseudomonas sp. 05T35. Classification (NCBI taxonomy): domain Bacteria; kingdom Pseudomonadati; phylum Pseudomonadota; class Gammaproteobacteria; order Pseudomonadales; family Pseudomonadaceae; genus Pseudomonas; species Pseudomonas sp. 05T35. Next base: position 18,854 of record NZ_JBFTLU010000058.1, on the reverse strand, counting down.
CAGGGCCACGAGCTTGGCGTCCAGGGTGCCGAAAATCACCAGGTCGTCGTACAGCGCCACACCACGGTTGATCACGTCGCAGCACGGGCGGATGTCGTCCGGCAGGCGTGCATCGTACTGCCAGAGTTTCTTGCCGGTGTGGGCATCCACCGCAAACACCCGCGAGTAGGATCCGGTCATGTACATCACGCCATCCTTGACCATCGGCTGCGCCTGCTGACCGCGCTGCTTTTCACCGCCGAACGAAAAGGCCCAGACCGGGCGCAATTCCTTCACGTTATTGACATTGAGGATATCCAGCGGACTGTAGCGCTGGCCCTGGACGCCGAGGCCGTTGGTGACGACCTGCCCGGGGTTTTTCGGGTCCTGGAGAATGTCCTGATCGGTGACGGCGGCCAGGGCCGAGCCGGACAGCAACATGGCACTGAGCAGCACACTGAGGGCGAAGGGTTGACGACGTACGGGGTGGGTCATGACGGCTACCTCTGCGGTTATTGTTGTACCCGGAAATTTCTCCGGTGGCCCTGAGCATGCCGTTGAACACCGAGGTCAGGTAGAACGACGGCTCGCTGGCGAGTTCAACCCCGATGGGGTGATGCTCGAACACCGCAACGCTGCCTACCGACTCCAGTCGACGACGGTCGTAAGCGACCTGCCATTGCTCGTTCTGGTAAGGCCCGAACATCACTACGTGGCCGTTCTCCAACTCACCGAGCTCGTTGCGCTTTTGTGAGTAGTCGCGGTCATACGGTACGCGCATCATCAGGTCGGCCAACTGCTGGTTGCGCAGTTGGCTGCCGCGCCAGATGTAGTCGCGCAAATCGTCGTCGAGCTTTTCTCCCGGCGGCGCCCAGATCAGCGTGAGACGGACACCGAGCGCCTTGGCCAGGGCCCGGGCCAGTTCAACATCGACCCCTCGTGGCGTGCCCGCCTCTTCGAAGCTGTAGGGCGCGAAATCCTTGTAGACCGCGACCTTCAGCTCCCCTTCGGCGATCATTTGATCAAAGGTGCGGACCTGCGCCTGCACCGCCTGGCAACACAACAACACTGCACTGATGAACACCGCGAGCAGGCGCATGGGTCATTGCTCGACATGCACGCTGTCGAGGTAGGTGCGCACCGCCCACAGCGCTTCCTGGCTCAGGTAGTCGGCCATCTTCGGCATGTAGACCCGACCGTCGCGCACTGCACCATTACGGACACGCTGGACGAACCATTCATCACCCGCTTCGCCGACATCCAGCAGGCGCAGGTCGGGGGCAATACCGCCGGACTTGGCTTCCAGGCCATGACAGGCGGCGCAGTTCTGGTTGTAGGCCGAAGAGCCGATTTCCAGAGCCTTGTCATGTTCAGGGGAGGATCGATAGGGATTCGCCGCTGCCCAGCCATCGGCATCGACCTGCACGCCGGCATCCTTGATCGGGGTCAGGCCCTTGGTTTCCACTGCCTGGGGGACCACGTTGCCATGGGCCCAGGTCGCACCGGCACCGAACAGACCGGTCAGCAGCCCTGCAACCAGCAAGGCGTTGCGTTTTGTTGTCATTGTTTTGCCCTCAAGATTGCACGCACTACCTCTCTACAGAGGCTACGGGCTCATCTTAGGAACAGCGCAGCACGATCCGAATGCTGCTTTGGTGGCCGCATGCTCATCCCTTGGTAGTAGGGCTTGTGGCGAAACGCTTGGCGATTGGCGGCCTGCGCGCCTAATACCCTGGGGTCACGGGGACCACCAGCACGGCGACAGGGCGGGCTCCGTGCAATTTGTCGACGCCGATCAAGCTCAGGATCAGCAGCAACGGCAGGAGCAATGCTTTAAGAATTCGCATGATCGTTGTGCTCTGGATGGGTGGCTGTTACCCATGCTAAAACCGCGCCGCACTTGGCAAGTTACGACCTTGGTACTGGCTCACTGGTACTTTCTGCATATTTCGCTGCCCTCCCGGACTTCCTATGCTGGYGCCATACGAAGTGGAGTGCCCTATGCGCCAGCTTATTGGTTACGCCCTGTTCTATTGGTTGGCGATTGCCTGCTCCGCGTTGCTGGCCACCCAGAGCCAGGCGGACGACGACCCGTTGCAAGTGCGCATCGGCTACCTGGGTTATCGCCCCGATCCCGGACCATTGCTGTCCACTGTCATCCCCGAACCCACCGATGCGGGGTTGCGAGGCGCCGAGTTGGCAATCATCGACAGCAACAGCACCGGGCGCTTTCTCAAACACGACTATCACCTGCAAAGCACCGTCGTCGACAGTCCCGAAGCGTTGCTCGAAGCCGCCAAATTCCAGCACGCTCAAGGCCTGCGATTGTTCGTGGTGAATGTGCCGCTGGACAGTCTGCGCCAGCTCAGCGCCGCCCTGCCCGACAGCCTGCTGTTCAATGCCGGCAGTGCCGATGACAGCCTGCGCAGCACCGACTGCCTGGCCAACGTGCTGCACAGTCTGCCCAGCCGGGCGATGTTGGCCGATGCACTGGTGCAGTTCATGGTGGTGCGCAAATGGCAGCGGGCGTTGCTGATCGTCGGTCAGACGCCGGAAGACCAGGCCTATGCCGCCGCTCTGCGACGGGCCATGAAACGCTTCGGGCTGAAGATCGTCGCCGAGAAACCCTGGACGTTCGACAACGACCAGCGCCGCAGCGCCCAGGCCGACATGCCCCTGTTCACCCAGACCGCCGAATACGACGTGGTGCTGGTGGCGGATGAGCGCGGCGACTTCGGTGAATACGTCCCCTACCAGACCTGGTACCCGCGCCCCGTGGCCGGCACCCAGGGACTGACCCCAACCGGCTGGCACCACACCGTGGAAACCTACGGGGCCGCCCAGTTGCAGAAGCGCTTCGAAGCCTTGGCCGGACGCTATATGAACGACCGCGACTTCGCCGCCTGGGTCGCCGTGCGCAGCATCGCCAGCGCAGTCAGTAAACTGCGCCAGACCGACCCGGTCGCCATTCGCCAACTGGAACTCAGTGACCAGTTGCCACTGGACGGTTTCAAGGGCCGCAAACTCAGCTATCGCCCATGGAACGGTCAGTTGCGCCAGCCGATCCCTATCGTCCAGCCGCGAGCGCTGGTCAGCACCGCGCCCGAGGACGGCTTTTTACACCCCACCAATGAAATGGACAGCCTGGGTTTCGACAAACCTGAAGTGAGTTGCCGCTATCCCTGATCAAACCACCACAACAACAATAAGGAATCCGCCATGCGCCGCACCCTGCTCACTTGCGCCCTCCTGCTCGCCGCCGGGCAAGCCGTGGCGAGCACCGCCTGGGTCTCCAACGAGAAAGACAACAGCCTGAGCCTGATCGACATGCAGACGCTGCAAGTCACCGAGACCCTGCCCGTGGGCCAGCGCCCGCGCGGGCTGTTGCTGTCCCACGACAATAAATTGCTGTACATCTGCGCCAGCGACTCGGACCGGGTCCAGGTGATGGATGTGGCCACCCGCAAGATCATCAAGGAGTTGCCCTCGGGCAAGGACCCGGAGCAATTTGCCCTGCACCCCAACAACCGCTGGCTGTATGTCTCCAACGAGGACGATGCACTGGTGACGGTGATCGACACCGAAACCGCCAAGGTCCTGGGCCAGGTCAATGTTGGCGTCGAACCCGAAGGCATGGCGGTCAGCCCCGACGGCAAGTGGGCGGTCAACACCAGTGAAACCACGAACATGCTGCACTGGATCGACACCAGCACCCAGACCCTGACCGACAGCACCCTGGTGGATCAGCGGCCGCGTTTCGTCGAGTTCAATCGGGACGGCTCGCAACTCTGGGCTTCCGCCGAGATCGGCGGCACGGTGACCATTCTCGACGTGGCGACCCGCAAGATCCTCAAGACCCTGAGATTCCAGATCAAGGGCGTGCACCCGGACAAGGTGCAACCGGTGGGCGTCAAGCTCAGCGCCGACGGCAAGTACGCCTTCGTCGCACTGGGCCCGGCCAACCATGTGGCGGTCATCGATGCAAAAACCTTCGAGATCCTCGACTACCTGTTGGTCGGGCGACGTGTCTGGCAGATGTCGTTTACCCCGGATCAGAGCCAGTTGCTGGCGACCAACGGGGTCAGCGGCGATGTATCGGTGATCGATGTCAACAGCCTCAAGGTCATCAAATCGGTGAAGGTCGGACGCTACCCATGGGGCGTGGTGGTCACGCCATGAACGCCCTTGACGTCTGCGACTCTGGACCTGGACCTGAGCATCGAACAGAACCTGCGCTATCACGCCGCGCTGCAGGGTTTGTCGCGTGGCCAGAGCCAGCGGCGGATCGATGCCGAACTGGCGCGCCAAAGTCTGACCGAGCGACGGCACGAACGGGTTCGTGAACTCAATGGCGGGCATCGCCGGCGGGTGGAAATTGCCCGCGCCCTGCTCCACGAACCGCGCTTGCTGCTACTGGATGAAGCCAGTGCCGGCCTCGACCCGGCCAGCCGCCTGGCGCTCAATCGGCACATTCGCACGCTGTGTCACGAGCAACAGATCAGTGCGCTCTGGACCACCCACCTGCTGGACGAAGTGCACCCCGACGATGACCTGCTGATCCTCCATCAGGGCCGGCTGGTCGCCAGCGGACAGGCGGACGCACTGAGCCGGGAGCACGGCGGCGATCTTGATTCCGCTTTCGCCCGCCTCACCCCTTCACCCGGCCTCGCGGCCACTATCGGAGTCAGCCCCCGATGAACGCATACTGGCGGTGTTTCAGCGGCATCGTGTTGCGCGAATGGCTGCGCTTCGTGTTGCAGCGCACGCGATTTCTCAGTGCCCTGGTGCGCCCGCTATTGTGGCTGCTGGTGTTCGCCGCAGGTTTTCGCGCCGCCCTGGGTATCGCGATTATCGATCCCTACGACACCTACATTCCCTATGAGGTGTACATCATCCCCGGCCTGGCCTGCATGATCCTGCTGTTCAATGGCATGCAGGGTTCGCTGTCGATGGTCTACGACCGGGAGATGGGCAGCATGCGGGTGCTGCTGACCAGCCCTCTGCCGCGAGCCTTTCTGCTGGGCAGCAAACTAGTGGCCACCTCGTTGATTTCCCTGCTGCAGGTTTATGCTTTCCTCGCCATTGCCTGGCTGTACGGCGTGCAACCACCGGCGGCGGGACTGCTGCTGGCGTTGCCGGTGCTGCTGCTGGTGGCCCTGATGCTCAGTGCCCTGGGGCTGCTGCTGTCCAACGCGATTCGTCAGTTGGAGAACTTTGCCGGGGTAATGAATTTCGTGATCTTCCCGCTGTTTTTCCTGTCATCGGCCCTGTACCCGTTGTGGAAGATGCTCGAGGCCAGTCAGTGGTTATACTGGCTCTGTGCCCTGAACCCATTTACCCACGCGGTGGAGCTGGTGCGTTTTGCCCTGTACGAACGCCTCAATCTGCTGGCATTGGCGGTGTGCCTGGGGCTGACCCTGCTGTTCAGCTCGCTTGCGGTGCTGACTTTCAATCCCCAGCACGCAGCGCTACGCAAGGCCGGATAACCCGTCTCCTACTTTAGTACTGGTTTTCTTATCTATGGTCGCATTCACAAAGCGCCGTCCCTGGCATGTAATGGCTCCATGACAAACAGGATGAGAGCCTGTGCCGCGTGCCTTGCGTCGCCGGCAGCGCCTTTCCCTGACGCCATAGCCTGAGAACCCTTGCCCCACCCTAATCACAATAACGAGGTGAAAGGCCATGTATAAAATTCTGATTGCCGACGATCACCCGCTGTTTCGCGAAGCCATTCACAACGTTATCAGCGACGGCTTTCCGGGCAGCGAGGTGATGGAGACTGCCGACCTCGAGAGCGCCCTGACGCTGACCCAGCAGCACGACGACCTGGACCTGATCCTGCTGGATTTGAACATGCCCGGCATGCATGGCCTCAATGGCCTGATCAATCTGCGCAACGAGGCGCCGACCATTCCGGTGGTGATCGTCTCTGCCGAGCAGGACAAACAGGTGGTGCTGCAAGCCATCACCTATGGCGCCGTGGGCTTTATCACCAAGTCTTCGCCACGCTCGCAAATGACCGAGGCAATCGAGCAGATCCTCAACGGCAACGTCTACCTGCCGCCGGACATCATCCGTACGCAAAAAAGCGCCTTCACTCGACGCATGAGCGAAACCCCGAGCTTTCCGCCCGAATTGCTCCAGGCCCTGACCCGCAAGCAACTGCTGGTGCTCGAACGCATGACCAAGGGTGAATCGAACAAGCAGATCGCCTACACCCTGGACATCGCCGAAACCACGGTCAAGGCCCACGTCTCGGCGATCCTGCGCAAGCTCAACGTGCACAACCGGGTGCAGGCGATCCTCAGTGCCGGGGACATCGACTTCGGCGCTTATCTGCGGCGCTAGGTTCTTCTGCCGCGAGAGCCAAAGATCGCAGGCTGCGATCTTTGGCTCTTCGCTCGCACCTCAAGGCTGTCCGAGCAGATGGCTCATCGCAGTCTTGAGTTTCATCGGCCGCACCGGTTTGTGCATCAGGGTGTGGCCCCGTTCGCGGATCTGTTGCTTGAGTTCGTTGCTGTAGTTGGCAGTGATCATCATCGCCGGTATCGGCAGGGCCCGACGCGCGTTGATCCGCGCCACGGCATCGACACCGTTGCAGTCGTTATCCAGGTGATAGTCGGCAATCAGCAGGTCGGCTTCGGCATGGTAATTGTCCACCTGACGCGCCAGGTCTTCTTCCGATAATGCCGTGACCACCAGGCAGCCCCAGCCTTCGAGCAAGGTCCGCATGCCGGCACAAATCGCTGCATCGTTGTCCAGCACCCACACCCGCGCACCGCGCAGGCGTTCGAGCATCGGCTCGCTGATCGCCGGGCTCGGCTGAGCCTTGGGCGCAGTGGCGCTGAGGGGAACTTCGACGGCAAACATCGAGCCCTTGCCCGGCCACGAGCGCACCCGAATCCGGTGGCCGAGGATGCCGGATATCTTCTCGACGATAGCCAAGCCCAGGCCTAACCCGCGATCCTGGTTCGGGCGCTGCACATCACCGCGTTTGAATTCCTGGAAAATCTCTTCCAGACGCTCCTCGGCGATCCCGATGCCGCTGTCCCAGACTTCGATCGACAGGTGTCGGCGATGCCGTCGGCAGCCCAGCACTACCCGGCCGCCGGGGGTGTAGCGAATCGCATTGCTCAACAGGTTGCGCAGGATCCGCGCCAAGAGCTGGATGTCGCTACGCACCAGCGCCGAGCAGGCCACAAAGTGCAACTCAAGCCCTTCGCTGCGCGCCACCTGGGCATATTCGGTGGCCAGGTTGTCGATCAATTCGCTGAGGGCGAACGGCGCGATATCGGCCTTGATCACCCCGGCATCGAGCTTGGAAATATCCACCAATGTGCCCAGCAGATTCTCCACATCCTCCAGGGAATTGCTGACATTGCGCACCAGTGTCGCATTGGCTACCGGCTCGCGGCGCTCGAGCAGCGCACTGGTAAACAGCCGCGCCGCGTTCAACGGTTGCAGCAGGTCATGACTGACGGCAGCGAGGAATTTGGTTTTCGACAGGTTGGCCTGTTCGGCCTCCAGCTTGGCCTCGCGCAAGCGCGATTCGACCCGACTGCGTTCGTCGATCTCGCGCAGCAACTGGTCATTCAGGGTAGTCAATTCGGCCGTGCGCTCGCGCACCCGCAGCTCCAGATTCTGATAGGCCTGGTGCAGCGCTTGCGCCGTTCTGCGACGCTCGGTGATGTCGCGGATCAGCACAAAAATCCCCACCACCTCACCACTGGCCAGACGGTTCGGGACATAGGAGCGCAGCATGTAGCGCTCCTGATTATTGATGTTGGTTTCGGCCACCTCAAAGGTCACGCTCTCGCCCGCCAATGCCCGCGCCACATAGCTCTCCAGCCGCTGATAGTGCTGTTCGCTGTGCACCTCGCGCAGACTCTGGCCGAGCATCACGCCCCGTGGCCAGCAATACCACTCTTCATAGACCTTGTTGGTGAACTCGTAGACCAGATCGGCATTCAGATAGGCGATCAGCGCCGGCACATGGTCGGTGATCAGGCGAATCCAGCGCTCGCTCTCACTGAGGGCCTCGGCATGCTGATAGCGTTCAGTGATGTCGGTGAAGGTGTTGACGAAGCCGCCGGTGGGCAGCGGATGGGTGCGGATTTCCAGTACCCGTCCGTCGTAAAGGCGCTGCTCGCATTCGTGGATGATCCTCCCGTTGGCGTCGCGACTGTCCGGGGTCAGCAGGCGCAACTCACTGTCGCCGATCACCTCGGCAAAGGGCCGGTGAGCGGCCACCGGCGCCAGGCCGCTGAGTTCGAGGAAGCGCCGGTTCCACAACTCCAGGATGCCCTCGGCGCTGACCATGGCCACCCCTTGGGACAGGTTGTCCACCGCACGCTGCAACAGACGGGACTTTTGCGCGACAGCCTGTTCGCGGCGCACGGTTTCGCTGAGCTTGACCTCGGTGATGTCGGTAAACAGCATCACCCGCCCKCCTTCCCGGGTGGACCGCTCGCTGACTTGCAGCCAACAACCGCTCTGCAGCCGATAGAGCAGTTGCTCGTCGGCATGGCCTCGCGGTTCTTCATTGAATAGCCCGGTGGCAGTCATCAGTCGCTTGACCTCGGCCAGCCGCATGCCAGCGATAATCCGCACCTTGCTGTTGGCCCAGAATGCCTTGAATCGGCTATTGAACAGCACAATGCGCTGGTCTTCGTCGAACAGCACGAAGGCATCGGAGATGCTCTCGATCGCGTCGATCAGATACCGGTGAGCGGTTTCGGCCCGCAGCCGGGCTTCGCTGAGCAAGTGATTGCCGGCCTTGAGTTCGGCCATCGCCTGGTTCAATGCATCGGTGCGCTCACGGACCTGCTCGGCCAGCACCACCGAATGCTGAAAGGCCGAGTAAGGGTCATTGCCCCGCGTCACCCCGGATTCGATCCGCTCGATCAGCGCGTCATTGATCCGCTGTAACTTGCGGTTCTCATGCTGCAGTCGGACAACCTGCTGTTGCAGTTCAACGACTGACAGGGGTTCGGTTCCGGGCAATGGCAACTCCGGTGAAGGTTTGGTTGATGTGCATGCCATTGAACTGTTCTCCATAGGTGTTGAAACCCATCACCCGCTGCTCGCGCAAGAACGCGCCGATCTGTTCCAGGCCATCTCCGTCTTCCAGCTCCAGGCGCCGGAGAAAACAATCGCAACCGATGGTCAGCAGCAGCTCGCCGAGACGCGCCTGCAAACCGTCGAACAAATGTTGCAGATTCGGCAGCATCGGCCCGGGGGTCATGGCGGTCAGCACGATGCCGTTCTCTACCGCACAATAAAAACTCAGGCTCAGGTCCGGATGAACCTGCTGGATCGCCCGGACGTAATACTGGTCGTGGATCCGCACCGCCAGCGGGTGGGCGGCGAATACCCGGTGATCGAGCTCGGCCACCGGCACACCGATGTGGCGCGCGTACTCTTCGGCGGCGGGCTCGGCGTTAAGCTCGAAGACCCGACGCTGGGCGCTGTCGGCGCCCGTCACCACCAGCTTCTCTTCGCGGGGCAGGATGTGATGGGTGGTGAACACTTCGAAATCCAGCCAGGTATTGACCAGCACCACCACCGCTGCGCCGCAGTGGAATTCACCCTCGAAATAGACATGAGTGTGGGTCAGGTAATTGTCGTCGCCGGCTGAGCCACCGAAATGCGGAATGTCCCCCAGCGCCGCACTCAGGGCAGCCAGGACCATTTCCTCACGACTGGACAGGCCATCAAGCAGGGTCAGGGCGAAGCTGTTGCCCTTGATCGGCGCCAGGGTGTTGCTGCGACAGTCGCTGACCAGCCGCTCGACCATCCGCTGGGCGTCGATCAGGCTGAAGCGTTCCATTTCGTCGATCCGTTCGGTGGCGATGGAAAAGTGCCGATGATCGAAACCGACCGCTGTCACGCAATTGCGGCCATAACCAAGGGGCGTGATTTCGCCGGCGCTGGTGCACCCCACCAGGCGGATACCGCCGAAACTCTGCTCCAGGGCTACGCCCAGCGCCTGCAAATCGTATTCGGCGGAACAGAAAAACAACACGAACCCCAAGTGCGGGTGTAACAGCTGCCGCGCCAGTTCCTGGGCCACCAGCCGGGCATCGGTCGCCTGGGACATTGCACTGACGACACCCTCATTCTGGGCCTGCTGCATCTTCGCCTCCTGCCGGCGCGCACTATGAGGCCTGAGTGTACGAAGCCTGCCGGGCACCACGAATGCTACTTGGGTAGGGGTTAGCCGCTTCCATGGGATGAAAAGGCCGGTCGAGCAGGCGTTGCCACCGAAGGATCGCAGCCTTCGGCGGTGCCTATGGGATGTGTGTGTGTAGCAATCTGTGCAGGCGCTGCAGCAGGCGACGATCCTGGCGATCGCGCCTGCAAAGACAGCCGGGCGGATGATCGGGGTTTACCAGGTCAGCACGGCCCCGACGGCGAAGGTATCGGTATTCTCGTTCTGGGCAATGGTTTGATGGCCTTTGATTTCGAACTGGTTGTATTCGGCGACCAGCTTGAGGTTGTCATTGACCTCATGGAACAGTGCCACACCGCGGGTTTGGTAATCCGCACCGCTGCCGACTACACCGTTACCATCGTCCTTGGTTTTGCCATAAGACAGCGCCAGGCGATTCTTGCCGAGCGTGTAGGAGCCCTGCAGCAAGTAGCCATCGCTGTCGACATTTCTCAGGGTCGGCTGGCCGGCGTTGTTGGTAAAGAACGGATTGATACCCTTGGCCTGAAAGCCGGAACCGGTAAGCGACAGCCCGCCCATCTTCGCCTGCACGCCGTAACCGACGCCTTTGGAGGTGACCGAGTTGACGGTAGAGTCGGTGTTGTCCGAGGTCTGGTAGCTGCCGTTGACCCAACTGTAAATCTTCGCCCCGGCCACATCGAACTGGTAAGTGATCTCGCTCTCGGTGCGAGGGTTCTGCTGATAGGCCTTGCCGGTCGGACTGCTGTCGTTGGTGCTCACCGGATCCATGATGCMCACCGCGACTCGCAAGCCGTCCATGACCGGCGTGCGGTAGGYGATCTGCGAGGTGGGGAATGGATACGGGTAACCGCTGCCGATATTGCCGAACGACACCCCGCCGCCATCGACCAGGCCCAGGCTATCGCTGGCCTGACCATACCCGGTGAGCAGTTCATCGAGCAGGATGTTGGAGCGCGCAAACAGGCCGAAATCCTTACCGATCAGCACCTCGCCCCATTCCGGATTGGCCACGGTGCCATAGAACTGGCGCACATCGATAGCGGTGTCGGTGCCCTTGGTCTGGCTGTCGTTGATGGTCACCCAGAAGGAGGCCCGGGCCCCGAGTTTCAGGTCATCGACCTGCTTGCCCATGTTGAAGCCCAGATAGTTGGGCAGAAACCCCATCTTCACCCGGGCCTGGCGGCGGTCGAACTGATCACCGGCGCGATCAACCTTGCTGTTCACGTAAAAGGCATTGATGTAGCCGTCGGTAGAGAACGTGGTCTGGTCCTTGTCGTACAGCATGATATCGGCCTTGGCGATAGCGCTCAGGCCAAGCATCGACAGGCCGACAATGACCGCTGGCAGAAGATGGGGCAAATTCTTATTGTTGTTGTGCATGGCGCGCTCCGAACTCGGGGGACGAAATGTCGGAGGCGATTATCGAAAGCTGGCGAACAGCCTTATACGGTGCCTTGGAAGGGGTTGGCAGATGCTTTGGGCCTGTGGGGGTGGCGCGATGACTTGGACCCTGACCGGGTCATGCCACGGTGCAATACTTAAGGTGCAAGCCTTGTGAGCGGCTGCGGATCAATACCCCATCTTGCTGATGAACAGCGAAATCAAGCCGGTTGTTGAGCTGATAAAGCGTTGCCGTGACTGATTGAACTGAGGTTTAAGGTGAGTGCGACTTACTTGGCCGAACCGAATCCGCTTGTACGCACCGCTGCTGAAATCCTGCAGCACTATCACTCCGCCCCCATGATCAACGCACTATAAGTTCAATGAATACTGACCACTAAGAACGGCCTGCCACTTCATTACCTCGCTAGCCATAAGTCGAATACTGCTCCCACGAGTTGAACCTTATAGTGCACAACACACAATAAAAATCGACGCCTGGTACTTTAAATGTCCCTGAGAAAAGCCCCAGTAAAAGCGCTTCCGATAAATGAGGAACTCTTACAATTACTTCAGGCAATTGATAATGCTCACGCCTCCTGGAGATCCACTGTCAAGCATATAGACGCGGCATGTGATGAGGTATGGCTCGCTCGGATGTGGGAGGTTGAAAACCTTGAAAGCCACTACAGAGACTGTCAAGACCAGCTGTTTTTTTATCTGAAACAAGCGATCCATCTTTAAATCACCTGCCACTGCCCTGCGCGATTTTCAGGCGCTTGCGCCATCAATACGGGGCAACCAGAACCAGACGAGCGTGAACATTCGACTAAAGCACAAGGCAACACTTTTGGCGCCCGAAAAACATCCTTAGTTAAGGAGAGGATATCTCTGGCAAAGCCCGACAGGCGTAGAGCTGTATCCTTTCAGTCACGTTACAACCAACTGATTCATACACCCTGATGTTTTTTACAAATGTCCCGAAACGCCATCTGAAACATGAGAGTGGCGATTCTAAAATTAAAGCATTGGGGTTCAGGGTCGACATTCAGGGCGCCATGATCAATCAACCTGCATTATTACCTGGAGTCCTTATGTTCGGCTGGATCAGCAATTTCCGTGTCAGCGCTAAATTAAGCCTGGGGTTCGGCCTGGTACTAGGGCTTGCGTTGTTACTGGCCGCCACCGGCTGGTATGCAATTATTACATTGACCGACCGCGGCCTTAAGATTGAAAAAATTGCTCAAATCAGCGATTACACCAAAGACTTGCGAATCATTCGTTTACGCATAGGTACACACCCTCAAGCGGATGCCTATCAACCGCTGCAGAACACCCTGGATGACCTGGCAGCCCATCTGCACAGTATCAGGGAACATTTCACTGACCCGCTTGATCAAGACCTGATTCAACAGCAGAACAACTCGGTCAAAGAGTACGGACAACTGCTGCATGACCTGACCCAACCCAACACTGACCAGGCGCCACTGTTTAAACGTATGGGGCAGTTGGGCGACCTGTTGCTCGACACGACGCAAAAACTCATAGCGTCGCAAAATGCCAAACGCGATGCCGATGCCGTGTCTGCCATGACCCTGCTGGGTCTTGTCGCGGCCTTGACTCTGCTGCTGGGCACACTCGCAGCGTGGGTCATCACCCGACAGATCGTTAATCCATTGCAGCACACACTCCAGGTGGTGAACCGTATTGCCAAGGGTGATTTGAGCGAGCAAGTGCAGGTCAACCGGCGTGATGAGCTGGGCCAGCTGCAATCAGGCCTTCAGCAGATGACGCTCAACCTTCATGAACTGATCGACGGCATTCGATCCGGTGTCATCCAGGTTGCCAGCGCTGCCGAACAGCTATCGGCGGTCGCCGAACATACGAATGCAGGCGTCAACAACCAGAAAGCCGAAACAGATCATGTCGCCACCGCGATGAACGAGATGACCGCTACCGTGCAAAACGTCGCACACAATGCCGATGAAGCCTCTGCTGCCGCGTCCATCGCGGATCAGCAAGCCTGCGAGGGAGAGCAGATCATGGGTGATGCCATTGTGCAGATCACGCGCTTGGCGGAAGAACTCAACCAGTCGGCAGACGCGGTACGCCATCTCCAGGAACAAAGCGATAAAATCGGCGGCGTACTGGATGTGATCAAGGCCGTGGCCCAACAAACCAATCTGCTGGCGCTGAACGCGGCCRTCGAAGCAGCCCGCGCCGGAGAGGCTGGCCGTGGTTTTGCGGTGGTGGCGGACGAGGTGCGTAATCTCGCCTTACGCACCCAGCGCTCCACCGAAGAAATTGAAATTCTGGTAGCCGGCGTACAAAGCGGCACTCACGGCGTTGCCACAGGAATGGAAAGCAGCCTGCTGCTGAGCGAAAGCAGCGTGGAGTTTACCCATCGCGCTGTTAGCGCCCTGGAGAACATCGCGAGCAAGGTATCAATCATTCAGTCAATGAATCAGCAAATCGCCACGGCCGCAGAGCAGCAAAGCGCGGTCACCGAGGAGATCAATCGCAGTGTGATCAACGTTCGCGACATCTCCGACCAGACGGCAAGCACCTGCGAAGAAACCGCTTCTTCGAGTGCCGAACTTGCACGCCTGGGCCATGAACTTGAAAGGCTGGTAGGACGCTTCAAAATCTAGCCCTGGCAGAGACAGTCCTGGGCGGGCGGCGCCGCGATGACCTCCTGATTTTGCTCTTGAGCAGGACTAACCCGTCAGCCTTTGAGCAGGTGCCGAATTCGTACAGGCTTTCCAGCGATTTGAAAGCGCCGGGCGGCTGATTCGATTTTCAACTCGGCGCGAGTGACTCGACTGTGATGGCGTAGATGATCGTGCCAGGACTCGTCAAAAAACAGCTCTATCCAGAGTTGAGGATTTTCGGTGTCCTGCATCAGTTGCCAGGAAAAAGAACCATTGCGCTGGCGCATTCTGCGTACGTCGTCCATGGCCTCTTTGAAGGCATCGGCGTGCGCCGTGTCAATCTCGTACTCGACCGTGATCATGACTGGCCCACGTTCACCATCAGCATCGACACTCATCAACGGTTGAGGCCAATGCAGCGAAGGGGCCAGGTCTTCTGCGCTCAGCGCGGGCAGTTTTACCCACCCGCCCACCGCGACTCCCAGCACCATGATGACAGCGGCAAAACTCAGCGATATCGAGATCGACAGCCAGCTGGCGATCAGCCCCCACACCACACCGCCGATGGCCATGCTGCCAAAGAACGTCAGAATGTAGACCGCCAACGCCCTGGCCCTGACCCACGCCGGTACCGATGTTTGCGCAGACACCTGAAGACTGGACAATACCGCGATCCAGGCAGCACCACTGATGAGCATCACCGGGACAAGCAGGTAGAAATCCCGAACCCATGCCAACGCCAGCAAGACTGCCGCATAGATAAGGCTGGCCGATGCCACCAGCAGATTGACCGCAATATGACGACGAATTGCGGGCAGGAACATTGCGCCCGCGACCGCCCCGATCCCGACGCAACCGAGCAAGATCCCGAATTGCTCAGCGCTGCCCTTCAACTCACCTCGCACAATCAGTGGAAGCAACGACATACCGGCGCTTGCGCCGAGAAAGAACGCCAGGGCACGCACCATGACTCGTTGTAGTTCGCGTGAACTACGGGCATGGCGCCAACCCACACGGATAGCGCCAAACAGCCGTTCTGCCGGTAATACGGACGGTTGTGGCGTACGACGCCACAAGGCGAGCACTGCGATAACGCCAAAGAAAGACAGGGCGTTGACGGCAAATGTCGCCCATGGCCCTACCAGGCTGATGATGATGCCAGCGATGGCCGGTCCGAGTGCTCGGGCAACGTTGACCCCCACGCTGCTAAGCGATATCGCGGCGGGCAGATCGTTCGCGGGAACCAACTCGGGTGTCAACGCCGACCACGCGGGCATGGTCAGCGCTGTTCCAACCCCCATGGCCAGCGTAAAGAGGAGTAAAAGCGTCGCGCTCATCAGGTCCGCCAAGGTGATCAAGGCGAGCGCAAGCGCAATGACGGCCATCCCTGTCTGGACAGCCAACAGGTAACGTCGTTTGTCGATGATGTCGGCCAGCGCACCAGCGGGCAGCGCGAGAAGGAACATGGGAGCGGCACCCGCTACCTGCACCAGAGACACCATAAAAGGACTGGCCGACAAAGAGGTCATCAGCCAGCCAGCACCCACTTCATGCATCCACGTCCCGATGCTGGATGCAATGCTCGCGAGCCACAGACTGCGAAACAATCCATAACGAAGCGGCTGCCAGGCCGACGTTGTCGGTGGCTGCTCTTTGGTCATCGTACTCACCCGTCTCTCCCTACAGTTTGCTCAGGAGCGGCCAGCGATGCGACAGACTCGTACCTACTGCCAATTTTCCAGACCCGCCGACAAGAATCGTCGAGAAGATGATCAGCAGCAGCCAGGCGAACTGGCCCTCGGCCAGGCTCCACTCGGGATGAACCCGGATAACCGAGACAACCAGCAAAAAGAGCACAGGCAGTGTCGCAAGGCGCGTCAGAAGTCCGGCTGCGATGAATATCGGACAAAACACTTCCGCGAAAATTGCCAGAGACAAGGTCAACCGAGCCCCCATGCCAAACGGGTCTTCGATCAACGTCAGTTCGTGCTCAAAATTGAACAGCTTGGGCAATCCGTGCACCAGCAACAGCATCAGTACACCGGTGATGCGTAGCCAACACAGCGCTACATCCGGTGCAGTCGTCGTATTCATATCAGATGTGGACATGTTCCATTGCTCCCCACCGCTCGCCTGAGTGCGCCTCTTCCCCTACCAAGGAAGAGGCGCAATTCAGATCAGTGACCTTCCGATGCGTTAAACATGGTTTTGGCATAAATCAAACCAAGACCATAAGCGCCGCCGTGAGCGATAGAGGTTTTCACCGTCTCGTTATAGGTGTCGCTGCGAGCCCAGTCACGTTGCAGTTCCAGCAGGTACTGGAGTGAGGTCATCGGACGCGCACCGGCTTGAATCATGCGCTCGATAGCGCGCTCATGAGCCTCATCCGAAACGTCACCGCACGCATCGCAAATGATGTAGACCTCGAAGCCTTGTTCAAGCGCCGAGATCGCCGGGCCAACAATGCAGACCGAAGTCCAGAGACCGGCAAGAACGATTCGGTCGCGACCGATCTTGTTCACAGCGACGGCTATACGCTCGTCTTCCCAGGTATTCATGCTGGTCCGGTCAATCAGTTCCTGACCGGCGAAGACCGAGGTAATTTCCTCAAACATGGGGCCCGAAAAACTTTTTTCGGCGACGGTGGTAAGAATGGTCGGAACGCCAAACTCCTTCGCTGCCTTGGAGATCAGTGCAGCGTTATTGCGGAGTGAAACAGCGTCGATGGATTTGGTCGCAAATGACATCTGCGACTGAAAGTCGATCAGGATCAGAGCGTGGTTGCTCGGATTGATCAGACCTTTACCTGGTGCTGCTTTTGCGGTTGCCATAACACTTCTCCGGATACGTTTGAGAGGGGCTATTTTCGGCTTCGCTGTAGCAGAGCGATTGTATGGATGTGCGAATCTGGAAAAATCATGCTGATAAAATTTCTTTTTACGCCCACCGCCTCAGGCGTCCTCGGTCCGATCCAGCCGTTCACGCAAGAACTCGATCAACGCCTGCACCGGTCGCGAGCCCTGGCGATGCTGCGGATAGACTGCCGATAACGTCAACGGCGCAGGGCGGAAGTTGTCCAGCACCGGCACCAGCCGCCCGTCCTTCAAGGCCGAACCGACAATGAAGGTCGGCAAATAAGTAATGCCCATGCCGGCGATGGCCGCGTCCTTGAGCAATTCACCGTTGWTGACCCGCATCCTTCCGGTGACGTTCACGGTCAGTGGTTTGCCCTGCCCTTCGAACCGCCATTGCACCTGGCGGCCGTGGCCGTAAGGCAGGCAGTCATGGCTGTGCAAATCTTCGGGGTGAACCGGCGTGCCGCGCTCGGCCAGATAGTCTGGGCTGGCGCAGTACACCCGCTGGATGGAGGCGAGGCGTCGGGCGATCAGCGTCGAGTCTTCCAGCACGCCGATGCGCAATGCCAGGTCGTAGCCTTCACTGAGCAAATCCACCGGACGATCACTCAAGTCCACTTCCACCGTAACGTCGCGATAGCGCTGCAAAAACACCGGCAGCAGGCACCCCAAGTGCGCCACCGCGAACGACAGCGGCGCGCTCAAGCGGATGATGCCGCGTGGCTCGGCGGTCTGGCCGGCGATGCCCTGCTCCACGTGTTCGACTTCGCTGAGCAGGCGCAAGGCTGACTCGTAATAACTCTGCCCCAAGGGCGTGACGTCCAGCCGCCGGGTCGAGCGGTTGAGCAGGCGCACGCCGAGGCGCTCCTCCAATTGCATCAGCCGGCGACTGACGAACTGCTTGGACAGGCCCAACTGATCGGCCGCCGCCGTGAAGCTGCCGGAGTCCATGACCTACCTGAAAGTGGTGCGCCCAGCCGGGGCCAAAGGCGAATTGCCGGTGTTCATGTTCTTCCACGGTGGCGGTTGGGTACTGGGCGACTTCCCGACCCACCAACGGTTGATTCGTGATCTGGTGGTGGGCTCCGGGGCAGTTGCCGTGTACGTCGATTACACCCCGTCGCCGGAAGCCCACTACCCGACCGCGATCAACCAGGCCTACGCCGCCACAAAATGGGTGGCCGAGCACGGCAAGGACATTGGTGTCGACGGCAAGCGCCTGGCGGTGGCCGGCAACAGCGTCGGCGGCAATATGGCGGCGGTGGTAGCGTTGATGGCCAAGGAGCAGAACACCCCGACCCTGCGCTTCCAGTTGCTGATGTGGCCGGTGACCAACGCCGGGTTCGATAACGGCTCGTACCAGCAGTTTGCCGAGGGCCACTTCCTGACCAAAGGCATGATGCAGTGGTTCTGGGACAACTACACCACCAGCCCGGCCGAACGTGCGCAGATCCACGCCTCGCCACTGAATGCCAGCGCCGAACAGCTCAAGGGCCTGCCTGCCGCGCTGGTGCAGACCGCCGAATTCGACGTGCTGCGTGACGAAGGCGAAGGTTACGCCCGCCACCTCGACGCGGCCGGCGTGCCGGTGACCGCGGTGCGCTACAACGGGATGATTCATGACTTCGGCCTGCTCAATCCGCTGAGCCAGATACCTGAAGTGAAGGCCGCAGTGCGACAAGCGGCGGCTGAGCTCAAGACCCATCTGAACTAAGCCAGGGCCCTTCCCCCACAGCGATGTGGGGCGAAGGGCTTTTATGTGGGAGCGAGCCTGCTCGCGATGGCGTCCTGTCAGCC
>NZ_JBFTLU010000057.1:0-30043 GCF_056396605.1 Pseudomonas sp. 05T35 | reverse complement strand
ACCATGATCACCGGATAGAAACCCGACAGGTATTTGGACAAAGCGTCGTGAGTGGAAAACAGGAAGGTCGCAACAACGATCAGCAGGATGCCTTTGAAGGGTTGATTGATACCGGAAAGCGGAGTGCTCGATACAGTCATGGGAAATCCCGAAAGTTGAAGGACCTGAAAAGCATCGCGGGCAAGCCTTGCTCCTACAGGTCAGCGAAAACCTGCAGGAGCAAGGCTTGCCCGCGAAGGTGCGCAGCACCGGTCAAACAAGCGCCAACAACGCACGCGTCTTGTCCAACGCCATCTGCGCCCGCTGCAAGGCACTCACGCCCTGCCGTTGTAACTGCACGGCCGGCACCTCCAGGCTCAATGGCAGATTAACCGGCAAACACCTCAATAACCCAAGCAGGTCGCAATCCCCTTCGCCAGGGAAACGCCGCTCGTTGCGTGCCTGACGCAAAATCTCCTGCATGTCTGCTGGCCTCGGTCCCGCCACATCGCACAGCTGTGCATAACGCAGGCGTGACGGGGCGACCCTGGCCAGATCTTCCAGACGCGAAGCCGAGCGGTCGAAATGGAACGCATCCACCAACACGCCACCGTATTGGTGATCAGCGTTTTCAACAATACGCACGGCCTGCTCAAGATTGCGCGCATCGGTCCAGGGCATGAACTCCAGATGAGTGTGCAAACCGTAACCTGCCGCCAGATCGCAGAGTGCGGCAAAATTCTCGGTGAGCCGCTGCTCGTCAGGATCATTACCGGCTACCAGTAATTCACTGGCACCGAGCTCTGCGCCGGCCGCCAGGACCGCCTCGAAATCCGCCACCCGGGTTTCGGCTTTCAGTCGCAGAATTTCGATATCCAGCACTTGAATGCCGGTATCACGCAGCCGCGCCCGTGTCTGTTGCCACAACTGTGCATCCGCCATCAGCGGGAAATGATGCTCCTCGGGGGTGGCCGGGACCAATCGCAGCCCGACATGGCTATACCCGGCACGCGCCGCCACCTCGACGATCTCCGGCGGCGACAATTCAAGAACGGTCAGGCTGGCCAGGGAGAGAATACGCTCGCTCATGTTCGTTCCTCGATCCGTGCCGGAACACAGGCACGACCGCTGGCAGCGGCCTCGCGGATGGCTTCGATCAGCGCCAGCGTTCGGGCCGCGTCAGCGACACTTACCAGCGGCTTCGCCTCACCTCGGGCCACCTTCACGAAATGCTGCAATTGCAGGCGCAGCGCTTCATCAGCGTTGARACCTTCCTGAACGGCCTGCAACGGTTGATGCCAACCGGCGTCCGCGTCCAAGTAATGCCAGCGCTTGAGTTGCGGAATACTCAGCGCGCCAGCGGTCCCGGCAGCTTGCGGACCAGGATCGGCCACTGCGCACAAGGTTGCCTCAGTCAGGGTCTTGAGATGCTGGTAATGCTGCTGGCCCATATTGCCGGCGCCGATCAGCGCAATGCGAAGTGGCGAACTCACAGTGCAATCCTCTTGTGATTATTGTCAGGACATTGAATTCCAATAATTTAGAACTCGATTCCAATTTCTCACACAAGGAAACACCAATAGTGTTCGAACAGCGCACAGCTTTGCTCCGCCGGGGGAATATGGCGATCAGTTGAACAGCTCCGAGGCCTGACTCGCCGCCGACAGCTCCCGGGCAAATTGCAGCAACAACGGCGCCAGTTCATGCAGTCGAGACTCGGGCAACCGCGCACTCGGCCCGGCGACACTGAGCACGCCGACCACCCGCCCATCCACCGGATGGCGCACCACCGCGGCGATTGCCGAGGTGCCGACCGCCGAGCTCTCCTGAACCCAGGCATAGCCGTGTTCGCGGGCCAGGCGCAGGCGCTCGAGCAGTTCGATGTTGGAGCGTGGTGCATTCGGTCCCAGCTCCAGCGGCATAGCCGCCGCTTGCCGTTCCACCAGTGACAAGGCCTCGGCATCACTGAGGCTCGCCAGCCACGCGTGCCCTGACGCTGTGTAGAACAACGGCGCATCGCGGCCCATGTCCGGGTCATAACGCAAACCGGAACGCGCGCCCTGAGACTTGGCGATCCAGGTCTGACGCTCGCCCTCGATCACGCCCAATCGCACCAGCTCGCCGGTTTCCTGGGCCAACCGATCAAGCACCGGCTGGACGATATCCGCGCCGCTGCTCGACAGGTAACGAAAGCCCATGGCAACCAGTTTGGTCGACAGGTGATAACGCAAGTTGTCCGGATTCTGCCGCACGTAACCCAGACGGATCAGCTCGGCGAGCAAGCGGTGCGTCGCACTTTTAGGGATCCCCAGTTGCTCGGCCAGCACCTGCATCGGCAAGCCCCGCGGATCACTGGTAAGACTTTCCAGAACACTGAAGACACGTTCGATTTGACTGCCGGCCATGGTGGGATTCCWGACGAAATTTGGCCGATTCTAGAAGACAACCGAGTGAATGCGAAATGTGGAACTGCAGTGTTCGATAACCGCCCGAAAATAGCGCTTTGCGCCGGGACGGTCTTGTCGTTTTCAAACCGGCTCCGTATATTTTTTGGAATTAAATTCCAAAATAACAAGATCGCCGGAGTCAGCCAGCATGCCTGCCAAAGCCACTTATCCCCCTGCAGTCGACTGCGATGTGCTGATTGTCGGCTCCGGTGCGGCGGGTTTGTCCGCCGCCGTCACCGCCGCCTGGCACGGGCTCAAGGTGATCGTCGTGGAAAAAGATCCGGTGTTCGGCGGCGCCACGGCCTGGTCCGGTGGCTGGGCGTGGGTGCCGTGCAATCCGCTGGCCCGGCGCGCCGGTATCATTGAAGACGTCGACCTGCCGCGCACCTACCTCAAACACGAACTTGGCGAACGCTACCAACCGGAGATGATCGACGCTTTCCTCGAAGCCGGCCCGCGCATGGTCGCGTTCTTTGAGGAGCACACCTCGCTGCAATTTGCCGATGGCAACGGCATCGCCGATATTCACGGCGACACACCGGGCGCCGGAACCGGCGGACGCTCGGTGATCGCCGCGCCTTACGACGCACGCAAGGTCGGCACGTTGCTCAAGCGGCTGCGAACAACGATGCGTGAAACCTCGTTCATGGGCATGCCGATCATGGCCGGCGCCGACCTGTCAGCGTTTCTCAATCTGACCCGTTCTTTGTCCGCGTTCTGGCACGTGACCCGGCGTTTCAGCCGACACCTGCTCGACCTCGCGCTACACGGTCGCGCGATGCAACTGGTCAATGGCGTGGCACTGGTGGCGCGTTTGGCAAAATCGGCTGAAGACCTCGGCGTTCTGCTCTGGGAGTCAGCGCCTGTCACCGAGCTGCTGCGTGACGGCAACCRGGTCAGCGGCGCGGTTATCCACAGCGCCAAAGGCGCTATCCAGATCCGCGCACGCCAAGCCGTGGTGCTGGCGGCCGGTGGTTTTCCCAACGACATCGAACGGCGCAAAACCCTGTTCCCACGCACGCCCACTGGCGTTGAGCATCTGGCGCTGCCGCCGCTCGGTGCCTCGGGCGACGGCCTGCGGCTGGGCGAAAGCGTCGGTGGTCAGATAAAGACCGACCTCGAATCACCGGTGGCCTGGGCACCGGTTTCCCAGGTGCCCTACAAGGACGGCAGCCTCGGTCACTTCCCGCACATCATCGAGCGAGGCAAACCGGGAATCATCGGCGTGCTGCGCAACGGCCAGCGCTTCGTCAACGAAGCCAACGGCTACTACGATTACGTCACGGCAATGGTCGCCGCCGCCCCGGCCGATGAAGACGTCGCCTCCTGGCTGATTTGCAGCCATCACTTTCAACGTCGTTACGGCCTGGGAATTTCCCGCCCCTTCCCGTTACCCGTCACACCGTTCATTCGCAGCGGCTACTTGAAAACCGGCAACACGATTGAAGAACTGGCCCTGGCCTGTGGCATCGACGCCAGCGCGCTGGAAACCACCGTGGCGCACTACAACCACCATGCGCGAAAAGGTGAAGACCCGCAGTTCGGTCGTGGCTCCACACCTTACAACCGCAAGCAAGGCGATCCACTCCAGCAACCCAACCCCTGCGTCGCGCCAATCGACAAAGGTCCGTTCTACGCCGTCAAGGTTCAGCCAGGCTGTTTCGGCACATTCGCCGGGCTGAAGGTCAATCAACACGCGCAAGTACTCGACGGCGATGGGCAAGCCATCCACGGGCTCTACGCCGCGGGCACCGATATGGCCAGCATCATGGGCGGCTACTACCCCGCCGGCGGGATCAATCTTGGTCCGGCGTTGACCTTCGGCTACATTGCCGCGCGACATATCGCTGGCGTAACCGCGTACGAACGGGAGAGCACGCTGCCGCGCTCAACGACTACCGGCGAGGGAACCAAACAGCCCGCGTGATGCCTGAGACGTTCGCCGAAGCTCGTCTGCCGCCATCGTTTTTGCAAGTGAATGCCATACTGCCTTTTATTCGGCATAGTCTGACCATCAACCTGGCGCCCATCCCAGCCACCAGCGACACTCATCACCACGCGTAAACAGAGGATTCCCACATGCTATGGAAAAAAGGCCGCCGCAGCGACAACGTGGTCGATGCACGCGGTGAGGATGCTGGCGGTGGTGGTGACGGCGGCGGGATGCGCTTTGGCGGTGGCAAGGGACTGAGCCTGACGGCCATCGTGCTGATCGTCGGCATCGGCTGGATCACGGGGCAAGACCCGATGCAGATTCTCGGGCAGTTGGCCGGACAGATGAACCAACAGTCAGCCCCGGCTACCACGCAAACCGTGCAAACCCGCAAGGCGCCGCCAGCCAATGATCAACAGGCCGAGTTTGTCGCGCGAATCCTCGGCGACACCGAAGACACCTGGGGCCAGATCTTCCAGCAAGCCGRTCGCCAATACACGGCGCCCAAGCTGCTGCTGTTCAGTGGCCGAGTGAATTCCGGCTGCGGTGGCGCCTCCTCGGCGACCGGTCCGTTCTACTGCCCGGCAGATCAACGGGTGTATCTGGACATGAGTTTCTTCAAGGAAATGTCTCAACGCTTCGGTGCCGCCGGCGATTTCGCCCAGGCTTACGTGATTGCTCACGAAGTCGGCCATCACGTGCAAACCTTGCTCGGCGTATCCGCCAAGATCCAGGCCGCACGTCAAAAAGGTGCGCGCATGGAAGGTGACGGCGGTCTGCTGGTGCGTCAGGAATTGCAGGCCGACTGCCTGGCCGGTGTCTGGGCCAACAACGCGCAAAAACGCCTGAACTGGCTGGAGCCGGGTGACGTCGAAGAAGCCCTGAACGCCGCCAATGYCATCGGCGACGACCGTTTGCAGCAACAGGGGCAGGGCCGCGTGGTCCCGGATTCGTTTAYCCATGGCACCTCGGCGCAACGGGTTCGCTGGTTCAAGACCGGCTTCGCCCAGGGCCGGGTCAGTCAATGCGACACCTTCGCGACGAAGAGCCTTTAAATGAGCACGCGCTGGCTGCTGGTATTCACGCTGTTATTCGGCAGCGCCAACCTGCTGGCTGCCGAGCATGCGGTCAAGGTCATCAGCCCCGGTCGCCTGAACATGGGCGACGCCGAGCTGCCGGTTGGCGTGAGCCAGTCGTCGCCGCAGATCCAGCGTGTACTGATCGTGATTCACGGGCGCTTGCGCAACGCCGAAACCTACCGCCAGAGCGCGGAAAGAGCCGCCGAGCAGGCCGGACAAAGCTCAACCACCCTGGTGATTGCGCCGCAGTTTCTTAATGAAAGCGACATCGTACGCCATCAACTGCCCGACAGCCTGCTGCATTGGCGCGGTGATGACTGGATGGCCGGCGAGCTGTCCATCGGAGCGAATCCGCTGAGTTCTTATGCGGTGCTCGACAAGATTCTGGAGCGCCTGAGCGATCGCCAGCAGTTTCCAACCCTGAAAGAAGTCGTCATCGCCGGCCATTCCGGTGGCGCACAAGTGGTGCAACGGTATGCACTGCTCGGCCACGATCAGCCGGCACTGCAATCTGCGGGCGTCAGCGTGCGCTACGTGATCGCCAACCCGTCGTCGTATGCGTATTTCGATGACCAACGACCGGTGCCGTTCAATGCCACGCGTTGCCCCGGTTTCAACGACTGGAAGTACGGGCTGCTGAAACTGCCGGACTACGCCAACGGGCAAACGCCGCAGCAACTGGAGCAAGGCTACGTACAGCACAACATCACCTATTTGCTCGGTCAGCGAGACACCAACCCGCATCATCCGGCACTCGACAGAAGCTGCGCTGCCGAGACGCAGGGCGCGTCTCGGCTGGTTCGTGGGCATCGCTACTTTAACTACCTGCAGCAGCGCCATCCCGAAGGGTTGAATCAGCGGCTGATCGAAGTGCCCGGCGTCGGGCATAACGGGGACAAGATGTTCACCTCGCCCGAGGGGCAGAAGGCGTTGTTTCAGTAGCTGGAAGCAGGTCGCCTGATAGGGCCCTATCGCGAGCAAGCTCGCTCCCACAGGGGATCGCGTGAAGATCAAATGTGGGAGCGAGCCTGCTCGCGATAGCGGTTAACCAGACAACAATCCCCTCAAGGCGACAACATCTGCCGCAACGCCACACAATCCTGCGCATGCCAGTCGGCCAATTCCGGCCATGGATTCTCCGGCATATTTACCAGCACCGTCCGTGCCCCCGCCGCGCGCCCGCAATCCAGGTCAAAGCGATAATCGCCGACCATCACCAACTCGCTCGGCGCTACGTCCCAAGCCTTGGCCAGCTTCAGCAGGCCACCCGGATGCGGTTTGGGCGGTGCTTCATCACGACCCAGCACATCCTCCACCGCAAAGCAGTCAGACAGGCCGATCGCCTCAAGCGTGACATGGGCCAGCTCGCGTGCGTTACGCGTGAGAATGCCGAGGCGATAACCGCGCCCGGCCAGCTCACGCACCAGTTCCACCGCACCGGGTGCCGGTTTGGAACCCAGCGCCAAGTCACGCTCATGCTCCAGCAGCCAGGCGTGTTTCGCCGCGGCTTCATCAGCCGGCAGCGCCGCGAGATGGGTGAGGATGTCGTGTTCAGCGGGAATCGCCAGCGCCTGGCGAATCGCCACAAAATCGTGCACGGCCACAGTCAGCGTGCCGTCCATGTCGAACACCCAATGCCGCACCTCGGAGAGACTCATGCCCAATCCTTGCGATGACGAATCAGCCCTTCCTGCGTCACCGATGCCACCAGCTTGCCGGCGCGGTTGAACACACTGCCGCGTGAGAAGCCGCGAGAATTGCCGGCCCAAGGGCTGTCCATGGCGTACAGCAACCAGTCATCGGCGCGCAGGTCGGCATGGAACCACAAGGCGTGATCGAGGCTGGCGACTTGCATGTCTTTCTGCCAGACCGACTTGCCGTGCGGCAACATCGAGGTGGTCAGCAAACCGAAATCAGAGGCATAGGCCAGCAGGTATTTATGCAGCGCCGGCGAGTCGGCCAACGCACCGTCGGCGCGAAACCAGACGTACTTGATCGGGTCGGCCGGTTGCGGGTTGTACGGGTCTTTCTCCGTCACCGGACGGACTTCGATCGGCTTTGGGCACAGCAGCTTTTCGCGCATGTGCTCGGGAATCAGATGCGCGCGTTGCTGGGTGATTTCCAGCTCCGACGGCAGGTTTTCCGGGCCGACCACTTGCGGCATCGCGGTCTGGTGTTCGAAGCCTTCTTCGTCGTATTGAAACGATGCGCTGCAGGTGAAGATCGGGTTGCCCTTCTGGATCGCCGTCACGCGGCGAGTGCTGAAGCTGCCGCCATCGCGCACCCGATCCACCTGATAGACCACCGGCATCCCCGCATCGCCCGGACGCAGGAAATAACCGTGCATCGAATGCACATGGCGCGCGTCTTCGACCGTCTGGCTGGCCGCGGAAAGGGACTGGCCCAACACCTGGCCGCCGAACAGCTGACGAAAACCGAGGTCCTGGCTGCGACCGCGAAACAGGTTTTCTTCGATCGGTTCCAGGGTCAGCAAGTCGACCAGATCATCCAACACATGGCTCATTCAGACTCTCCTCACACAGAGCAATGCCGCGCAGTCTTGGCTGCGGCGGTCGATTCAGATAGTGGCCAGGGCCAACCATGAGCCCATTGTAAACATCCCGGCTATCTTATCCATGCAAGGTTTCCAACCATTGCTCGCGGGTAATGCGGTACAGCACATGGCGGCGCAGCGGATGATCGGGCGCAAGTTTGGGGTGCTCGAAATCCGCTGCGGGGTCGTGATGCATGCCAATGGCTTGCATGACTTTCTGCGAAGGCAGGTTAGCCTCGGTGGTAAACGCCACGACTTCGTCCAGCGCCAAACGGTCAAAGCCGCAGCGCAGAGCCGTCCAGGCCGCTTCACTGGCGTAACCCAGCCCCCAATGCTCACGGGCCAGACGCCAGCCGATTTCGGTCGCCGGGGTGAAAGCAGCCTCGAACCCGACTACCGCCAATCCGGTAAAACCGATAAACGCACCGGTGTCCTTGCGCTCCAGCGCCCACAAACCGAAACCATGTTCAGCGAAATGACCACGGATTCGCCCGATCAATGCCGCACTTTCCAGACGGCTCAAAGGCGCCGGAAAGTAGCGCATGACCTGTGGGTCGGCGCACATCGCCGCAAACGCCGGCAAATCCTCATCGCGCCATTGGCGCATCAGCAGCCGCGCGCTCTCGAGTTGCAGTATCGGCTCCATCGTTCCCCCTCCGTTCCCCTGCAAACAAGTCTACATCGCTGGTAGGATCCTTCACTCATTCACTCCATGAAATCGCCATGTCGCTGCCGCTGATTTACCACGAAGACTACAGCCCCGAATTCCCGGCGGAACATCGCTTTCCCATGGACAAGTTCCGACTGCTGCGCGATCACCTGGTGGACAGTGGTTTGACCCAGGATCACCAGTTACTACGCCCGGAAATCTGCCCGACCGAGATTCTCGCCCTCGCCCATGACCCTGCATATATCGAACGCTACATGGGCGGCGAGTTGTCCCGCGAAGACCAGCGGCGGCTCGGCCTGCCGTGGAACGAAGCACTGGCCCGACGCACCGTGCGCGCGGTCGGCGGCTCATTGCTGGCCGCCGAGCAGGCGCTGAAACACGGCATGGCCTGCCATCTGGCCGGCGGTACGCATCACGCCCATTACGATCACCCGGCAGGTTTCTGCATCTTCAATGACCTGGCGGTGATCAGCCATTACCTGCTGGAAAGCGGTCGCGTCGGTCGGGTGCTGATCTTCGACTGCGACGTGCACCAAGGCGATGGGACTGCACGCATACTGGAACATACCCCGGACGCGGTGACGGTTTCCCTGCACTGCGAAAAGAACTTTCCCGCACGCAAGGCCAAAAGCGACTGGGACATTCCGCTGCCCATGGGCATGGGCGACGAGGATTACCTGAAAGTCGTCGATGACGCGTTGAATTACCTGCTGCCGCTCTATCAACCCGACCTGGTGCTGTATGACGCCGGTGTCGATGTGCATAAAGATGACGCGCTGGGCTACCTGAAACTGACCGATGAAGGCGTCGCCGCCCGTGACGAAAGCGTACTGCGCCATTGCCTGGGGCGCGATATTCCGGTGGTCGGGGTGATCGGCGGCGGCTACAACAAGGACCGCCAGGCCCTGGCGCGACGCCATGGCATCCTCCATCACAGCGCACAACGGGTCTGGCAGTCATCAGGTTGTCACTGAGATGTGGATGCTTTACCCACAATGCCTGTGGAACGGCCTGTGGATAACCTGAGTGAAAGGCCCTACAGCCCATGCTGCATACAGCCTGCAAAGGACTGAGTGTTTTTTGACCAGTAAAACACCGTCCTGTAGCAGCTGCCGAGCCCGCGAGGCTGCGTTCGGCTCGGTCCGCGCTCGGGCGAAGCAGTCGTTGAATCAGACAACGCGTTCTTTCAGGTAAACCGCATACTCAGGATTTGCGAGGACTTCGTCCTCGAACGCAGCCTCGCGGGCTCGGCAACTGCTACGGACGCAGTCCTGCACCGTATTTCAAAGTTGTGCTGATAGAATGCCCGCCCTATTCCGCCGAACCGCAGCTCACGCCATGACCCAGCCCTCCGCCAAACGCCCTCACCACGTCGCCATCATCGGCGGCGGCCCTGCCGGCCTGATGGCCGCGGAAGTGCTGAGCCAGGCAGGGGTCAAGGTCGATCTGTACGACGGCATGCCCTCGGTAGGTCGCAAATTCCTGCTGGCCGGCGTCGGCGGCATGAACATTACCCATTCCGAAGCCTACCCGGCATTTCTGGCACGCTATGCCGAGCGCGCCCCGCACATCGCCCCGTTACTGCGCGAATTCGGCGCTGACGCCTTGTGCCAGTGGATTCATGGTTTGGGTATCGAAACATTTATCGGCAGCTCTGGCCGAGTGTTTCCGACCGACATGAAGGCCGCCCCGCTACTGCGCGCCTGGCTCAAACGCCTGCGTGATGCCGGCGTCGTTATCCACACCCGCCACCGCTGGCTGGGCTGGAACGCCGATGGCAGCCTGCGTATCGATAGCCCCGAGGGCGAGAAGGCGATCAGCGCCGATGCGCTGTTACTGGCGCTGGGTGGCGGCAGTTGGTCCCGCTTGGGTTCGGATGGCGCCTGGATGCTACCGCTGGAACAACGCGGAGTCGCCTTGGCGCCGCTGCAACCGAGCAATTGCGGTTTCGAGGTAAAGGCCTGGAGCGAGCTGATGGTCAGCAAATTCGCCGGGGCCCCGCTGAAAAATATCGCCATTGGCCTCAACGACGATGTGCCGCGACTCGGCGAATGCGTAATCACTGCCACCGGCATCGAAGGCAGTTTGATTTACGCGTTGTCGGCGCCGATCCGCGAGACCATCAATCAAACCGGCTCGGCAACCCTTCACCTCGACCTGCTGCCCGGTAGGCCTGTGGATAAAATTCAGACAGCGTTGAGCAAACCCCGTGGATCACGCTCCATGGCCAAACACCTGCACAGCCAACTCGGCCTCGACGGCGTCAAGGCTGCACTACTACGCGAACTGACGCCGGCCGAATGCTTCGCTGACCCGCTTTTGCTGGCCAACGCGATCAAGGCCTTGCCCCTGACGCTGGTCAACACCCGCCCATTGGACGAAGCCATCAGCAGCGCCGGTGGCGTGACGTTCGAGGCAATGAATGAAAACCTGATGCTCAAGCAACTGCCTGGCGTGTTCTGCGCGGGGGAAATGCTCGATTGGGAAGCGCCAACGGGTGGCTATCTGCTGACCGCATGTTTCGCCAGTGGGCGAGCGGCGGGGTTGGGGATGGTGGAGTGGTTGCAGCGCAAGGCTTGAAAACCGGGTCGCGTCCTTCGCGAGCAGGCTCGCTCCCACAGGGGAATGCATTTCCAATGTGGGAGCGAGCCTGCTCCGGGCGGCGCTCCGACGAAAACGGTTTAACAGGCGCAGCGTCTAATCAAGGCTTACGCTTGCGCGGCCCAGTATTGAACACCGGCACTTTGCGCACAGGCTTGATCGAAGGCTCCGGCGCCGAAGCATCACCGCTTTCCACCCACTTGCCGAGGTTGCGTTTACCGCCGCCGGAGACTTTTGGTTTCTTCGGTTTTTTCGGTTTCTTGACCACCTGGCCGCTGGCATCGGTGTCCGGCACGCGGTGTTCCGGTTCGAAGTCCTGCTCCATATGACGGGGCAAGGTCTTTCGCGTCAGCATCTCGATGGCCGACAGCTGATTCACTTCATCGGCACACACCAGCGAAATCGCCTCACCGGTCGCGCCTGCACGGCCGGTGCGACCGATACGGTGGATGTAGTCCTCGGCAACGATCGGCAGGTCGAAGTTCACCACCAGCGGCAAGTCTTCGATATCCAGACCACGGGCCGCGACGTCAGTAGCGACCAGAATCTGCACTTCACTGGCCTTGAAACGGTCCAGTGCGCGCTGGCGGGTGGCTTGTGGTTTGTCGCCGTGAATACCGTCGGCATTCACGCTCAGGCCCTGGAGTTTTTCCACCAACGCGTCTACGCCGTTACGGGTCTTGGCAAACACCAGCACCTGCTTCCAGCGATTCTTGCGCAGCAAGTGAATGAACAGCTCGGCCTTGCGCTTCTTGTCGACCGTGACCACCCATTGCTTGACCGTATTGGCGGCAACGTTGCGCGGGCTGACTTCGATGCTCAGCGGATCATTGAGCATTTTCCCGGCCAACTCGCGAATTGCATCGGAGAAGGTCGCGGAGAACAGCAGCGTCTGCCGCTTTTTAGGCAGCGCCTTGTAAATGTTCGCCAGTTCTTCGGAGAAACCCAGATCCAGCATGCGGTCGGCTTCGTCCAGCACCAGGGTTTGCAACTGGTTGAACTTCAGCGCGTTCTGGCGGAACAGGTCCAGCAGGCGACCAGGCGTGGCGACCAGCAGGTCGACGCCTTTGCGCAGCTTCATCATTTGCGGGTTGATGCTGACACCGCCGTACACCGCGTAGGTGCTCAGCGGCAGGTTCTCAGCATACTGGCGCACGCTTTCATGAACCTGCTCGGCCAGTTCGCGGGTTGGCACCAGGATCAGTGCACGTACCGAGTTACTGGTGACTTTCGGCCCTTCCATGGCCAGCAATTGTAACAGCGGCACGGCGAAACCGGCGGTCTTGCCGGTACCGGTCTGGGCCGCAGCCATCAGGTCGCGACCTGCCAGCACCGCCGGAATGGCCTGTGTCTGCACCGGGGTCGGGGTCTGGTAGCCGAGCGTCTCAAGGGCGCGCAGCAAGGGTTCGATCAGGCCAAGAGTGGCGAAAGTCATGGGAATACCGTAGGAAAAATCAGCGCGAGTGTGCAATGGCGCGCAGTTTACCCTAATTCACACGGGATTCTGTCGGCACCAGGACAGCAGGCCGCTCAGGAGCACGTCGCCACTGCGGCAGACTGATCAGCACCACGGCACTGATGATCACGGCCATCGCCACAGCCTCTTCGATACCGATGCTTTCTCCGGCAAAAACGATCCCCAGCAACACCGCCACTGCCGGGTTGACGTAGGCATAACTGGTGGCCGCCGCCGGGCGGACGTTTTTCAGCAGGTACATATAGGCGTTGAAGGCGACGATCGAGCCGAACACCACCAGGTACAACATCGCGACCCAACCCTCGAGCGGCGGCAGGCTTTGCAGCTGTTCGCCAGTCAGTGCGCTGCCGATCAACAACACCACGCCGCCGACCAGCATTTGCGCCGCACTGGACATCGCGCCCTGAGGCATTGGCAAATGTTTGCTCCACACCGAACCAAACGCCCAGGCTGCCGCCGCACCAATCAGCAGCACAGCCCCCAAAGGGCTCGATTGCAGATTGGAGCCCAGATTGAGCATGGCGATACCGATCAGCCCGAGCACAATCCCCGCCCATTCCAGACGGGTGTTACGCGCGCCCCAGAAATATCCGCAGAGCAAGGTAAACAACGGCACCGTCGCCACTGCCAAGGCCGCAACGCCAGAGGCCACGCCCGTGTGCTCGGCCATGCTGACCGCGCCATTGCCAAAGCTGAGCAACAAAATCCCGATCAGCCCCGCCGCCTTCCACTGCGGCCAGGTCGGTGCAGGCACACCACGCCAGCGCAGAAAGGCATACATCAGCGTCCCGCCAACAATAAAACGAATGCCGCCCAGCATCAGCGGCGGCCAGTACTGCACGCCGATGCGTATCACCAGGTAGGTCGATCCCCAGATCACGTACAACGCAAAAAAGGCACCGATCAGCGGTAACGGGAAACGGCGTAGGCCTGGCATGGGACAYTCGAAGGCAGGACAAGGAGAGCGTTATTTTAGAAAGCCGACAGACGGAACTTAAGTTACAAAACCTGTTTATAAGGCCAGTACACTTTTCAAAGCACCCTTGAGAAATGCGTTCCGTTGGGGTTACTGGAGGGGAATGGCAAGTAGAAAACTAATGTGGGAACGGGCTTGCTCCGGGCGGCGTTCCGACGAAAGCGGTCTGACGGCCACATCTGTTCTGGATGTGCCGCCGTCTTCGCGAGCAAGCCCGCTCCCACAATGAACCTGCGGTGTTGTCAGAACCCCCGATGGCGCTTGAGGTGTTCGTTGATCTTCGCCGCCGGCACTTTCTGCAAGCTGCACAGCAGATCATGGGACAGCTCGCGCAAGCCGTGCTTGTGCCGCARCTCCTGCGCCAGATGCGCGGTGAGGTTGGCAGCCATTTCGGCATCGGCCATTGCCCGGTGAGCCTGACCGGTGTGGGGCAATTGCGCGAAGGTGGTGAGGGTGGCCGAGGGTGCAGTACGCAGCATGGCGTTGCTGATACCGGTCAATTGCTCGATGAAGGCCGGGATGCGCACGCCGGCGTTCATCAGGCTTTGGTAACGGTCGACAATGCGCCCCTGTTCAAGAATCACCACGGCAATTTCCGTGGCCCGGCAGCTGCTGCTCGGGGAGATTCCRGTGGTTTCAAAGTCGATGACGGCTATGCGTTCCAAACCTGTTCCTTGGGTTCAATAATCAGTTTTTAAGCAGCAACGCGCCTTCGATCGGCACGTAACGGCTGGCCGCGCGAATCAGCGAGTTGGCGGTGAGCCCCGGCACGCCATAGGCCACCGCTTCGACACCGTGCTTGGCGATGATCCGCTCCAGCAACATGTCGAAATCACCGTCACCGGAGGCCAGCACCACTTCGTCGACGTGATCGGCGGCGTCCATGATGTCGAGGGTGATGCCCACGTCCCAGTCGCCCTTGGCCGAGCCGTCGCTGCGCTGGATGTAGGGCTTGAGCTTCACAATGAAGCCGAGGTTGCGCAGGATCTGCTGGAATTGCTGCTGCTTGCTGTCGCCGCGATCGATGGCGTAGGCATAGGCCTCGACGATCTGCCCGCGCTGACTGACGTCAGCCCAGAGGGCGGCGTAGTTGAAATGACAACCGTAGGCCTGGCGCACGGTGTAATAGAGGTTTTGGACATCGGCGAACACCGCGATCTTCTTCACCGCAAATCCTCATGGCGCGCACAAGCGCAGGCGATTGATCAGACCCAAGGTCCGAAAAGTCGCCCAGTATGCCAGCCAGAAGGAATTTTCCGCGAATAATCAGTCCGGGACGCAACAAGGCCCCGGACGAACGGCGTATCAGACGAAGGAATCGTCATCACCACCGAAGAATGAGCTGTCGTCGCTGTCGTCGACGTCTGCAAACCCACCCTGATCGTTATTGCTCCAGGAGTCGTTGTTGGCCAGGCGCTCGCTGTCATTCACTTGAGCCGGCTCTTCCTTGATGACTTCAACGATTTCCTGCGGCTGCTGCTGGTTGCTGTGGAACAGGCTGCTGATGCCCTGCGCCAGCATCACACCACCGGCCACGCCAGCTGCGGTTTTCAAGGCCCCGCCGAGGAAGCTGCTGCCGGCTGCCGGCGCCTGTTGCTGGGGTGCCGCGTAGTTCTGTTGTGGTGCACCAAAGTTTTGCTGTGGGGCACCATAGTTTTGTGGCGGTGGCGCAGAAGGTCGCGCCGGTTCACGCCAGCCGCCGCTCGACGCTGGAGCGCTCTGGGCCGGTGCAGGCTGTGGGTCACGGGAGCCGCCGAAGATGCTCGACAGGAAACCACCGCCGCTGTTGCTCGGGGCGGGTGCCGCGGCCTGGGCCCTGGCTTGTTGCAACTCAGCTTGCAGTTGCTGAATTTGCTGGGTGAGCTGTTTGTTTTGCTCGTCGAGGCTCTTGATCGCCGCCTCTTGCACCAGAATCGCCTGAGTCATGAAATAGCCCGCTGCAGGCTGGCGACCCAAATGTTCCTTGATCCGCGCTTCGGCCAGGGCATCGCGCGGGGATGAATCCGTTTCGGCCTGTTGCAGCCGTGAAAACAGTCCATCGATCAGGGTTTGTTCTTCGCTGTTCATGGCGACCTCATAGATTGCCGGAAAATCATGGCCCTTTTCCCTTATGGATAAGGTGCCCCCTAGTTATGGGGCTGTTACTGATTGTTTCAATAGCCTTTACCGAACGTTTACGTTTGCTCGACTGCCGGTCGCATCGGTTACAGTGTCGACATACTTTGTAACCAGCGAAAGCGACCGATGAATCCGTTAGACGTACTCCGCGACTCCCTGTATTTCTTCCAGCGCAACCTGGGCCGTATCGTGCCGCTGTGTCTGCCGTTGGTCGTGCTTGAAGCCTTGCTTCAGCAACTGGTCGACCACTCCCAGGGGCCAGACGCCTTTCCCGGCTATAGCGTGATTGTCGGGTTGCTGGTGTATCCGCTGTACACCGCTGCGCTGATCCTGTTTCTCGATGCCCGCAGCCGTGGTGAATCACCGCGCACCCTGGCCCTGTTGTCGGCGTCGCTCAGCCTGTGGCCGCGTTTTGCGTTGCTGACGGCGGTCAACACCTTGCTGATTCTGGTGGGGTTGTCGCTGTATTTCCTGCCAGGCATCTGGTTGATGGTGATGCTCGCCTTTGCCGAATACCTGCTGGTGCTGCGCAACATGCAGCCACTGGAGGCCATCCGGGAAAGCATGCGCCTGGCCCGCGGCAATTTCCTGCGCATCCTGCTGTGCATTCTCTGCGTGATGGGCCCGCTGTGGATGCTCAAAGGCGCGAGCCTGGCCATCTACCCGGAGCCGCAGAACCCGGCACTGTCGCTGATCATCGAAAGCGTCCACAGCTTTCTGCAACTGTTCACCAGCGTGGTGCTGTTTCGCCTGTTCATGCTGATCAGCGAGGCGCCTGACAAAACCGAAGGCAGCGCCTGACAGCGCTACCCTTGGGGTCCGGGCGCGCCTCGGTTATGCTCGGACCCAACTTTGTAACGCCATAAGCCGAGCCATGACCCGTCTACTGCGCTACACCCTGCTGGGCCTGCTGATTCTCGTCAGCCTGCTGTTTTCCTTTCTCTACAGCCTGACCTGGCGCCCCGACGCCAAGGAAACGCTCCCCGTCAGTTGCAGCACCAGCGCGCCTGTGCTGGTGCCGGGACAGGCGTTGAAGGTGATGACCTGGAACGTCCAGTTCCTGGCGGGTAAACGCTATGTGTTCTGGAATGACCTGGCTCAAGGCCCTGATGAAAGCCCGACCCCGGAAGACATGGCCTTCAGCCTAGATGAAGTGGCACGGGTAATCCGCGATGAGCAGCCGGACCTGGTCCTGTTGCAGGAACTGGATGATGACGCCAAGGCCAGCGGCTATCAGAACCAGCTCAAATTGCTCCAGGAGCGCCTGGCCGACCTCTACCCTTGCAGCACGTATGCCTTCGACTGGAAGGCCGACTTCATTCCCGATCCACACATTTTCGGTAGCGTTGGCCGGCAATTGGCGACCTTGAGCCGCTACCAGATCGAACACGCCGAACGCCTGCAGTTGCCTGAAGCGCCGATCAATTTCATCAGCCGTCAGTTCCAGCCGAAAAACGCCCTGTTGGCGAGTTACCTGCCACTGCGCGATGGCGGGCAAATGGCGGTGCTCAACACTCACCTCGATCGGGCAGTGAAGCCTGATGAGACCCAGCAGGCGAAGGTGACGGCGGTTGCCAAGGTACTCGACACGTATGAAGGTCGCGGCACGCCGTGGCTGATCGGTGGCGACTTCAACCTGTTGCCGCTGGGCCAATATCAACGCCTCACGCCCGAGCAGCGCACGCCCTACTCCGTCGACAGCGCCCTGCATGTGTTGTGGGACAAGTACCCGATGATCCCGGCCAACAACGAGGCCAGCGGTGTCGATCGGGACCAGTGGCTGACCCATTACCCTAACGACCCCGGCCTCAACGGCCCGGACCGCACCGTCGACTACCTGTTCTACAGCCCGAGGATGTATGCCGCTATCGCGAGCAGGCTCGCTCCCACAAGGGGTTCTCCAACATTTTGAGAGTATGTGATTGGACCTTAAGGCTTACGCGGCTTGGCCCGCGCAGTGGCCTCGGCCACCAGCGGGTCATCCGGCCAGTAATGCTTCGGGTAGCGTCCCTTGAGGTCCTTCTTCACCTCGGCATAGGTGCTACGCCAGAAGTTCGCCAGGTCCTGGGTGACCTGCACCGGTCGGCGCGCCGGTGACAGCAAATGCAGCTTGACCACCTGCCGGCCACCGGCAATGCGCGGGGTTTCGGCCAGGCCGAACAGCTCCTGCAAACGCACCGCGAGAATCGGGGGATGTTCGCTGTAATCCAGACGAATCGATGAACCGGAGGGCACGCTCAGATGATGCGGCGCCTGCTCATCGAGGCGCTGTGGCAATGGCCACGGCAGCAGGTTATGCACAAAGCTCGACACATCCAGGCTGGCGAAATGGCTGAGCCGCGAAACCCGTCCCAGGTACGGCATCAACCAGTGTTCCAGACTGGCCAGCAACGCCGCATCACTGACGTCCGGCCACTCACTCTCGCCCTGCTTGCTCAAGTCCAGCTGACGCAACAATGCCACTCGTGCCTGCCACTGACGCAACTCCGGAGTCCACGGCAACAGCTCCAGGCCTTTGCGACGCACCAGATTGACCAACGCCTGGCTGCGCGCGGTTTCATCAAGGCCGGTCAACGGTTCGCGACTGAGCACCAACTCGCCCACCGTTAGCCAGACGATACTCCGCACCACCGGCGCGGCGCTGCTGGGCGACGCGGTCCGGATAGGCCAGCGCCAACAACGCGCCGAGCCAGCGCGGATGCTCCGGATCGCTGACCGGCGACTCGGCTTTGCCGCGCAGATAACCACGATATTGCCGGGCCAATTGCCGCGCCCGCTGCACACCACCCTGAGCGCCACGCGCCGCCCGTTCTTCGCCGGATAACAGCACCAGACGACTGTGCAGATCCGCACCGGCACCGCGCAAAATATCCCGCTCACCGAGCAATGCCGCGACGTCGCAAGCCATGTTCGCCAGCCCCAACGCCTGCCCACGCAGTAACAGGTGCGCGATACGCGGATGGGCCGGCAGTTCGGCCATGGCTTGACCGTGGCGAGTGAGCTTCCAGTCTTCAGTAGACGAACCCTGCAACGCGCCCAAGCGCTCGAGCAAGTCCTGCGCCTGTGCATAAGCCGCCGCTGGCGRCACATCGAGCCAGACCAGTTGCCCAGGCGTCACGCCCCAACGCCCGAGCTGCAAGGCCAGCCCGGCAAGGTCGGCCGAGAGAATTTCCGGGCTGGCGTAGGCCGCCAGTTGGTCGTGTTGATCCTGCGACCAGAGCCGATAACACACACCCGGCTCCAACCGTCCTGCGCGGCCGGCACGCTGGGTGGCGCTGGCGCGGGAGATGCGCTGGGTGTCGAGGCGGGTCATGCCGCTGCCAGGGTCGAAACGCGGCACTCGTGCCAGCCCGGCGTCAATGACCACTCGCACGCCGTTGATGGTCAGACTGGTTTCGGCGATGTTGGTGGCCAGCACTACTTTGCGCTGGCCAGGTGGCGCCGGATCGATGGCCGCACGTTGCGCCGCCAGATCAAGCTCGCCATGCAACGGGCAGAGCAACACCTCGGAGCGCTCGCCCAAGGCATCCGCCAGCTGCTGGTGCACACGACGGATTTCCGCTTGCCCGGGAAGGAACACCAACAGGCTGCCCGCTTCATCGTTCAGCGCGTCGAGAATGGTCTGCACCACTCGCGGCTCGATGAATTCACCCGGCTGAAAGGGTCGCCCCCAACGCATCGTCACCGGGTACATGCGACCCTCACTGCGCAGGATCGGGGCGTCATTCAGCAGCCCGGCGAGGCGCTCGCCTTCGAGGGTTGCCGACATCAACAGGATCTTCAGCGGCTGCTCATCCCGAAACAACTCGCGGCCATTCAGGCTCAGGGCCAGCGCGAGGTCGGCATCGAGGCTACGCTCGTGGTATTCGTCGAAGATCAGCAGACCCACACCGTCCAGCGCCGGGTCCTCCTGCAAGCGGCGAGTGAGGATGCCTTCGGTGACGACTTCGATGCGCGTGTTCGGCCCAACCTTGCTGTCCAGGCGAATCCGGTATCCGACGGTTTCGCCGACTTTTTCGCCGAGCTCGCTGGCCAGCCGTTCGGCCGCCGCCCGCGCGGCCAGCCGACGCGGTTCAAGCATGAGTATGGTTTGCCCGGCCAGCCACGGCTCATTCAACAACGCCAACGGCACGCGGGTGGTTTTACCGGCGCCGGGCGGTGCTTCGAGCACGGCTTCGTGGCGTGTCGCCAAGGCGTCACGCAGCGCGGGTAAAACTTCATCAATTGGCAAAGAAATCATGCTGGCTCCAAAGCAGAGGCGCGAGTATAACGGCGAACTGCTTGAGGTTAATCACGGTCCTAATTCATACCGATGACGTTTCGTTTCATGTTTGCTCAGGAGATTTACCATGCGTACTCCATTTCGCCTGATTGGCGGTGTACTGGTTGCGACCCTGCTGACTCAAGTGACCGCTTGCGGTTCGATTTTCTACCCGGATCGCCGTGGCCAGATCGACGGCAAGATCGACCCGGCGATTGCCGCACTCGATGCCGTGGGCCTGCTGTTCTATATCATCCCCGGCCTGATCGCATTCGCCATAGACTTCACCACCGGCGCGATTTACTTCGAACCCGGCAAAACAGCACAAGTGGCGCCGGAGAAACTCCGCCAGGCCATCGATGCCGAYGGCAAGGTCGATAACCACAAGTTGCAGRCYATTCTCGAAAGCGAACTGGGCCGCAGCTTCCCGCTGGATGATCCGCGCCTGATTCAGCACAAGGGCAGCGTTCAGCAACTGGCTTTGCTCGGCCTGCAACCCGCTGCTTGATGCACAACACCGAGGAAACGCTCCACCTATGACCAGCAGCCCGGAACACGCTCGCCTGTTACGCCTCGCCACCCGCGCCTCCGTGGCGGTGGCGAGCACACTTATTGTCGCCAAGGCCATTGCCTGGTGGCTCAGCGGATCGGTGAGCATGCTCGCCGGGCTGACGGACTCGGCACTCGACGGCGTGACGTCGTTGCTCAATCTGTTGGCGGTGCATTACGCGTTGCGCCCGGCCGATGAAGATCACCGCTACGGGCACGGCAAGGCGGAATCCTTGTCGGGCATGGCACAAGCACTGTTCATCGGGGGCAGCGCGGTATTGATCGCGTATCAGGCATTCGAGCGCCTGAAACACCCGGAACCGGTGGGCGCGCCGTGGATCAGTATCGGCGTGATCATCTTTTCCCTGGTCCTGACCCTGGCGCTGCTGATGCTGCAACACCGGGTGATCCGCGAAACCGGCTCCAGCGCGGTGCGCGCCGACTCACTGCATTACCGTTCCGATATGATGCTCAACGGCAGCATCCTGGTCGCGTTGGTGCTGGCCGGTTTTGGCTGGCATCAAGTCGATGCCTGGTTCGGCCTGGGGATCGCCGTCTACATTCTGTGGAGCGCAATACAAATCGCCCGGGAAAGCTTTGCGGTGCTCATGGATGAAGAACTGCCACCGGACGTCAGCCA
Organism: Pseudomonas sp. 05T35; assembly: GCF_056396605.1. Classification (NCBI taxonomy): domain Bacteria; kingdom Pseudomonadati; phylum Pseudomonadota; class Gammaproteobacteria; order Pseudomonadales; family Pseudomonadaceae; genus Pseudomonas; species Pseudomonas sp. 05T35. The sequence continues at coordinate 8,759 of NZ_JBFTLU010000057.1, read as the reverse complement.
GCACATGCTCGAACTGGCGTGCAGCGTTCCCGGAGTACTCGGCGCACACGACTTGCGCACGCGGATCTCCGGCAGTCACTGGTTCGTGCAATTGCATCTGGAGTTGCCGGGGGAACTGACGCTGTCAGTCGCACACGGCATCAGCGATCAAGCAGCGGACGCCATTCACGCCGTTTACCCGCGAGCCGAAGTGCTGGTGCACGCCGACCCGCAGGAAGTGGCGACGGCCACCCGGAATCAGAAAGTGACCTGATATCCGCGTGAGACAAGGCAATTGCCCTCGGCCTGGCGGTAAGTCTGTACCACCTGTGGCGCCGGCTGATAGGTCACGGTCCGTGGATCGAAGCCACTCTGCTGAACCGCCCAACGATAGCAATCGTAACCGTCCTGAGTGACCTGCTCGGGCGACTGCCCATTGATCGGGTATGCCACCACGTCATAACCACTGCTGACGGGTTGTGGTTCCGGGTTGCCTACCGGCGGCTCAACCACAACGTACTCTTGAGTGCTCTCCTCGTAGGCGTAGTACGCGCCTGCTGCCAGAAACATCAGCGCGCCACCGATCCACACCTCCTGAGCGTAATCGGGCAGATACCGCACACGGATCCCGCGAGGCGGTTGAACCACCACATAACGCGGCCCGTTCGGGCGATACCAATAGCCACCGGAGTAGAAATAATCCTGCCCACGGTACGGCACACGGTCGTGACGGTCCGGGAAGCGGTCGATTATCTGACCTGGCCGATACCGCGGACCATCACCCCAGCCATTGCCATGTCCTTCGGGACGTCCCGGCCAGCGACGCTCATCCCGATGCTCATCGCGACCACCGGCCTGCCAACGCTGGTYGTAATCGTTGCGCCGTGGAACGTCCTGATAGTAGCCGCGCTGTGGTTCCTGGGTCTGACGAACAGTGTCCGGGCGGCCCTGGATCGGCAGGTTGTTCGCTGGCACAGGCGCTGGGCGAACTTGAACCTGGCCATTGGGCTCGTGTCGCTGACGGTTCTGCCAGTCGCCTCCCTGATTCTGATCGTTGCGTTCGAACTGGCGGCTGTTGTTGCCGCGAATGATTTCAGTCTGCGGACGTGACTGATTGATTTGGGGACGTGGCGGGTTGTACTCGACGCGAGGTTGATTGTTTTGCGGGTGCTGCTGGATGCTTTCCACGCGAGGCGGATTGTTTTCGGGACGCGGTTGATTACCTCCCTGATGACCTTCACCGCCATGCTCGTGCTGACCACCACCATTATTGTGTTGTTGTTGCTGCTGTTGCTGTTGCTGTCTACGAAGGAGTTCCTCCCCACCCTGACCTTCTGCCAGCAATGGCGCGCTGACACTTGCACACAACACACCAACACCTGCCATACGCCAGATGCGCGACTTCATGCTATTCCTCACTACGGTGGTGACCTATACGTAAGACTGGTAAAGCACAGGCCGGTTCAGCAACAGGTTATCAGTCACGAGACTTATTTTGCAGGCCATCAAAGGCGTTTCGCGGGCAATAAAAAAGGGAGACCCGTCGGCCTCCCTTTGAGAACTTCGTCCGTGCTCGACGCTTTTGACGTCGGCTCACCTCACTCCGTCTTCTGGACAGTGTGTAGCCCGGGGGCCAACTCAGCTCCTGTGGGAGTGGTGGCCGCGACTGGCCTGATTCGGCGGGTCGCTGTGGACTGTTTGTCCGGGCAGTGATTCTGGTGATAAGAATAGGCTTGGGGCGGCGGCAGCGGATTGCGAAGATTGCTCAAATAAACATGACTTGCGCAATTTTTAACCTTGGATAGATAATCCACCGCAATAGTTATGATAAAGGCCTGCTTCATGAGCAAACTCGACCGATACGACTTGAGCATTTTGGCGGAATTGCAGCGCGACGCGCGCATCTCCAATCAGGAGCTCGCCGAACGCATCGGCCTGTCGCCATCGCCTTGTTCGCGACGGGTCAAGCAGCTTGAAGACGACGGCTACATCACCCGCCAGGTCGCCCTGCTCGACCGCAAGAAGCTCGGTCTGAGCCTGACCGCCTACGTGTTGATCGGCATGGACCGGCACACGCCCGAGCGCTTCGAGAACTTCGAAGCCGCCATCCGCACCTTGCCGCAAGTGCTCGAATGCAGCCTGGTGACCGGGATGGACGCCGACTATCAACTCAAGGTGGTGGTGCCGGACATGGACCACTACCAGAAACTGCTGCTCGGCCACCTGACCCGCATCGAAGGCGTGACCAGCGTGCGCTCAAGTTTTGTGCTGAACCAGGTGCTCAACAGCACCGAGTTGCCGTTGACCCATTTGCGCAACTAAGTACGCCATCGCGAGCAGGCTCGCTCCCACAATAGATCTCGGACGCTCACAAATAATGTGTTCACTGAAGATCCAATGTGGGAGCGAGCCTGCTCGCGATGGGGCCAGCACAGGCGATGAACAACTGCGGCAGACCGACGCACGTCAATGCGCCGCCAATATCCATTGGCGTATACTTCCCCAGCCTTTTTGCCCCGCCCGCGCTGGAGATAATCGATGGATCCTGCAGTATTTGAAGAGTGGATGATGACCGGCCTGGTCAGCATCCTGATCATTTTCATGGGTTTCATCGTCTGGGATCTGGCGAAAAAATCCAAGGCCGGACGCTTCGGCTCGTTCATCCTGTTCTTCGTGCTGGGCTTGGGCGTGGCGGCGTTCATCATCAAGAGTGTGGTGATCGGCCTGATCGAATCCGGCGCCTTATAAGCGCGCCGGCACTTCTTTCCACTGCCCCTGATCGAGACCTTCGATCGTCCAGTCGCCGATTCGCACCCGCACCAGACGCAGAGTCGGCAAGCCAACTGCAGCAGTCATGCGCCGCACCTGACGGTTGCGCCCTTCACGAATCACCAATTCCAGCCAACTGGTCGGCACGCTTTTGCGAAAGCGCACAGGCGGGTTACGCGGCCATAGTGCAGGTTCTTCCAACTGCCGCGCCTGCGCCGGCAAGGTCATGCCGTCATTCAACTCGACGCCCTCGCGCAAGCGTTGCAATTGCTCGGCGCTTGGCTCGCCTTCCACTTGCACCCAATAGGTCTTGGCCAACTTGTGTTTCGGATCAGCGATGCGCGCCTGAAGCTGGCCATCGTTGGTCAGCAGCAGCAAACCTTCGCTGTCACGGTCCAGCCGTCCTGCCGGGTAGATCCCGGGAATCTCGATATAGTCCTTGAGCGTCGCCCGCCCTTCACCGTCGCTGAACTGCGTCAGCACATCGAAGGGTTTGTTGAACAGAATCAGCTTCGGCTCGGCCGGTGGCGCTTTGGCAACACGTMGCGGGGCTGAAGAGGATTGCGCAGGTTTCACGCCGGGGCGGCGGGAAGCGGGACGAGGAGGACGCGGCATGGCAAAAACAACATCTAACGGTCAGGGCTGCCAATGCTAGTGCCCCGACCGCTAAATGACCATGACAACAATCAGCGGAACGGCGGTTCGTCGAAGCTGCGCAGTTTGCGCGAATGCAACGAGTTGAGTTCGGTGCGCAACAGATCCACCGCCGCGATACCGATCTTCAAGTGCTGACTGACCGCACGCTCATAGAAGGCGTTGGCCGAACCCGGCAACTTGATTTCGCTGTGCAGCGGCTTGTCCGACACACACAACAAGGTGCCGTACGGCACGCGCAGACGATAGCCTTGCGCAGCGATGGTGCCGCTTTCCATGTCCACGGCAACCGCGCGAGACAGGTTGATCAACGGACGCTCCTGAGCCCAGCGTAATTCCCAGTTACGGTCGTCGTAGGTCAATACGGTGCCGGTGCGCAGGCGCTTTTTCAGGTCATCGCCCTTTTCGCCGGTAACGTTGGCTGCCGCTTGCTGCAAGGCCAGCTGCACTTCGGCCAGGGCCGGAATCGGAATGTTCGGTGGCACCACCCGGTCGAGGATCCCGTCGCGACGCATATAAGCGTGGGCCAGCACGTAATCACCGATGGTCTGCGACTGCCGCAGGCCGCCGCAGTGACCGATCATCAGCCAGCAATGCGGGCGCAACACGGCCAAGTGGTCGGTGATGTTCTTGGCGTTGGACGGGCCCACGCCAATGTTCACCAGCGTGACACCGTGGCCGTCAGAGGCTTGCAGGTGATAGGCCGGCATCTGATAACGGTGCCAGACCACGCCGGCGGCAATGGCAGATGCTTCGCCGTGATCCATGCTCTTTTCGATGATCACGTTGCCCGGCAAAACCATGCGCACAAAACGTGGATCGGTGCGCAGTTGCTCCAGGCCATGGGTGATGAACTGGTCGACATAACGATGGTAGTTGGTCAGCAAAATCCACGGCTGCACATGGCGCCAGTCACTGCCGGTGTAGTGCACCAGACGGCGCAGGGAGAAATCCACCCGCGCTGCATCGAACAACGCCAGCGGTAGCGGGTCGGTGTTTTCCCAGTCGTACAAACCATCGGCAATACCATCGGTGGCGGCCGACAAATCGGTACTCGGGAACACTCGGGCCAATACCGCCGCAGTGACGCCGGAGCCAGCCAGCTCATCGCCCTGCTCGACCACGTACGGATACGGGATGTTCTGCTCACTGACGCCAACTTCCACCGTCACGGTGAAGTCGTGCATCAGCGGCACCAGTTGCTCCAGCAAATACTTACGGAAAGCCGCCGGATGGGTAACGGTGACGCTGTAGGTCCCCGGTAACTGGACCTTGGCGTAAGCCCGCGTGGTCTGTGGGACTTCGCCTTGGCAAAGGTAGGTCAGGCGTAATTCCGGATAACGAAACATCGCACGCTGTTCAGCGTCGGGTTCGATGCGGTCCTTGAGATAACGCTTGAGCGCCTGACTCAACGCCGTGGTGGCCCGCTCGTGCAGAGCGGCAAGCCGATCGACGGCTTGTTCGGCGGTTTGAACGACAATAAAGGCTTCGGTCACGATCAGCTTCCTGTGTTCTGACTTGCAGACCTTCATCTTGCCTGCAACATCGCTTCACGGAAACCATTGTGTGTTGGCTATACACCATTGCTGATGCACTGAAATACCCTGTGGGAGCGAGCCTGCTCCGGGCGGCGCTCCGACGATAGCGGATTAACATTCAACTTTGATGTTGGCTGTTACACCGCTATCGCGAGCAGGCTCGCTCCCACAGGGGTTGATGATGATCAGAAGCCCTGCGGGGTGGAACGCGCCACAATCGCTTCCACATCCAGACCACGCGGCAAGGTGCCGTAAACCCGGCCGGCCGTTCCCAACCGGCTGGTGATGAAGGCATCACTGACGGCGGCGTTGCCCGCTTCGAGCAACAACCTGGCTTGCAGGCCCAGCGCGATGTCTTCGGTCAGTTGTCGGGCGCGATACTGAATGTCATCGGTGTCCTTGAACGCCGCCTGCAACTGGCTGATGTGTGCGGCCAGACGCTTGTCGCCATGACCGTCGCCCAGTTCGCTGAACAGCGCATCGAGCACGCCCGGCTCTTTCGACAGCGCTCGCAACACGTCAAGGCATTGAACGTTGCCGGAACCTTCCCACGTCGAGTTCACCGGCGCCTCACGGTACAGGCGCGGCAGAATGCTGTCTTCGACGTAACCCGCACCGCCCATGCATTCGGCGGCTTCGTTGATCATGGCCGGCGCACGTTTGCAGATCCAGTATTTGCCCACTGCCGTTACCAGCCGGGCGAACTTGGCTTCCTGAGTGTCATCAAGGTGATCCAGCGCCCGGCCCATACGCAGGCTCAACGCCAGCGCGGCTTCGCTTTCCAGCGCCAGGTCGGCGAGCACGTTTTGCATCAACGGTTGTTCACTGAGCAATTTGCCRCCAACCGTCCGGTGGGCACAGTGATGGCTGGCCTGGGTCAATGCTTGGCGCATCAGGGCGCTGGAGCCGACCATGCAATCGAAGCGGGTCATGGCCACCATCTCGATGATGGTCGGCACGCCGCGGCCTTCTTCGCCGATCATCCACGCCAGTGCCCCACGAAACTCGACTTCGCTGGAGGCATTGGAGCAATTACCGAGTTTGTTTTTCAGTCGCTGGATGTAGAACTGGTTGCGCGTGTCATCCGGGCGATGGCGTGGCAACAGGAAACAGGTCAGGCCCTTGTCGGTTTGCGCCAGGGTCAGGAAGGCATCGCACATCGGTGCCGAGCAGAACCATTTGTGCCCCACCAGCTCATAGGCCTGGCCCGGCCCCGCAACGCCGACCGGATAAGCCTTGGTGGTGTTGGCCCGAACGTCGGTGCCGCCCTGCTTCTCGGTCATTGCCATGCCGATGGTGACGCCGGCCTTGTGGGCCATGCCGACATTGCGCGGGTCATAGGCGGTGGCGAGAATTTTCGGCAGCCACTGTTTGGCGATGTCCGGTTGCAGGCGCAATGCAGGGACACTGGCGAAGGTCATGGTCAGCGGACAGCCACTGCCGGCTTCGGCCTGGCTGTGCAGGTAGCTCATGGCCGCGCGGGCAACATGGGCACCGGACTGCGGATCGGTCCAGGGCAAGGAGGTCAAGCCGTGCTCGACCGCCGTGCGCATGAGTTCATGGTAGGCCGGGTGAAACTCCACCAGATCGATGCGGTGGCCGTAGCGATCATGGCTGCTGAAGACCGGCTTGTTCTGGTTGGCCAGGAACCCCGCTTCCATCAACGGACCGCCGGCCAAAGCGCCGTACGCATCGATGCGCGCGTCAGCCCAAGCCGCCCCGAAACGCCGCGCCCACTCTTGCAATGGCAGGTCGATGCGATAGAGATTGGCCCCGTCCAGCGATGGCGGCTGGTTGGTGRCTTCGTGGGTTTCGGCGAACTGATGCAGGTTCATGGCGGGGCCTCCTTGGGTCAGCTGAGACCTTCAGTTAAGCACCGCCTCCCCACCGAACAAAGTGGCATATCCGCCTAAATGTCGGCGCTTTCACCTTGTTTAGGACAAAGCACCCGACGATAGAGCGTCGCCTGCAACTCCTCGAATTTCACCGGTTTGCCGAGGTAATCGGTCAATCCCTGCTCAAGATCCAGGCCCTGTGCCGAGACCACCGCCGCCAACACCGGCAACTCGGCATAACCGGGCAATGCGCGGATCAGTCTGTCGATCGACAGTCCGTCGAGCAGCGGCAACGGACAGTCGATCAGCACCGCGTCAAACGGTTCGCGACGCAGAAACTCCAGCGCAGCCTCTGCGCTGTCGGCGCTGCGGACCCGATAGCCGAGCTTGAGCAACATGCCGCGCACCACCAACTGATTGATATTGTTGTCGTCGACCAGCAACACCGTGCAGTCCTGCGGTGCGCGTAAACGGACGCTACCGTGGACCTGACGCGATTGAGCGACAACCGGTTGCACTACATTCACCACGTCGAACTCGACATCAAGCTGAAAGCGACTACCGCGTCCGGGCTCGGAGCGATGGGTCAAACGCCCGCCAAGCAGCTCGACCAATTGCCGACAAATCGCCAGGCCGACACCCAACCCACCGTATTCGCGCGTCATCGAGCCGTCGAGCTGGAAGAACCGCTGATACAGCGTGGCTTCACCCAGATCGGTGAAGCCGATGCCGGTGTCGATCACGGCGAAAGACAGCGCCAGACGCCCCTCCTCGGCAAACTTGCCACTGACCCGCAAGGCCAGTCCACCCACCCGGGTGAACTTGATCGCGTTATCCAGCAAGCACTCCAGACCTTGCGCCAGCTTGGCGCTGTCACCGTGCAGACGGTCAGGAAGCCCGGGACTCAGATCGACCTTGAAGTCCAAGGCCTTGCTCGCGGCATTGGCAGCGAACTGCTGCTGCAAGGTCTCGACCATCGCGCGCAAGCTGAACGCTTCGGGGTACACCTTGAGTCGGCCAGCCTGCAATTCAGTCAGGGTCAGAATGCCGTTGACCATGCGCATCATGTCCCGCGCCGATCCGGCAGCCGTTTGTTGATACTGCTCAAGCTCCGGTTCGAGGTCGACGGTCTGCATCAATTCCAGCGAACCGATCACGCCGTTCATCGGCGTGCGCAGTTCGTGGGTCAGCGTCGCGAGAAATTCATCCTTGAGCTGGTTACTGCGGGCCAGTTGCTGGTTCAACACTTCAAGCTTCTGCCCGGCGTCAAACAGCGTCTGCGCCTGCTGCTCGCGCATGGCATTGATCCGGTCGGCCAGGGCCAGCGACAGCAGCGCAACTTCAATCGCCGAGCCGATCTGACTGGCGTACATGGTCAGGAATACGTTGGGCAGATAGCCGAGCACCATTAATGTATTGACGACACCACCGAGCAGAAACGCCGACCAGGCAATGATGAAGTAGCGCGCCACCCGCAAGCCGCGCCACCAGGCGAAAATCCCGGCGAAGAAAATCACCACGGTGAAGATCAACGCCAACGCCGTCGCCAGGCGCAGGGCCAAGGCGTAGCTGGTCATCAACGACAGCCCGACCACCACTGCGCTGCACGCAATCAACACCAACAGCAAGCGATCGAGCCAGCGACTGCAACTGGCCGTTTGCAGGAAGCCGCGGGCGAACTGACTGCCGAACAGTGCGGCGCAACCAATGAAGAACGGTGTCGCAGCGTTGGCCCACCATGGGTTGTTCGGCCAGAAATACTCGACTGCTGCACCGTTGACCGACAGCTGGTAGAGGCCGAATGAGCCGATATAAAAGATGTAATAAAGGTAACTGGTGTCACGCACGCTCAGGTAGATGAACAGGTTGTAGACCAGCATCCCGAGCAGCACGCCGTAAATCAGGCCGAGCAAATACAGGCGCAAGGGCTGGTCTTCCAGATAGGCGGTGCTCGACCAAAGGGTCAGTGGCGCCTGGATCGACC
>NZ_JBFTLU010000056.1:0-14491 GCF_056396605.1 Pseudomonas sp. 05T35 | reverse complement strand
CTCTCGGGTAATTTAAGACACCACAGGCTGGCTTCGACGTCATTGCGTGGGTTACCCTTACGTCTTATGTGTGTTTTCCCACAAGGATCTAAGAAATGTCCGAGCCAGTTAAACTGCGCGCTCACAGCCAGGCACATTGCAAGGATTGCAGCCTGGCCCCCCTCTGCCTGCCACTTTCGCTGAATCTGGAAGACATGGATGCGCTGGACGATATCGTCAAACGTGGTCGCCCGCTGAAAAAAGGCGAGTTTCTGTTTCGTCAGAGCGACCAGTTCGATTCCGTTTTCGCAGTGCGCTCCGGCGCGTTGAAAACCTTCAGCCTGAGCGATGGCGGCGAAGAACAGATCACCGGCTTCCACCTGCCGAGCGAACTGGTTGGCTTGTCGGGCATGGACACCGAGAGCCACCCGGTTTCGGCCCAGGCCCTGGAAACCACCTCGRTGTGCGAAATCCCCTTCGAACGGCTCGATGAACTGGCCCTGCAACTGCCACAGTTGCGCCGCCAATTGATGCGCGTGATGAGCCGAGAAATTCGTGACGATCAGCAGATGATGCTGCTGCTCTCGAAAAAGACCGCCGACGAGCGTATCGCCACGTTCCTGGTCAACCTGTCGGCGCGCTTCCGCGCACGCGGATTCTCTGCCAACCAGTTCCGCCTGAGCATGTCGCGCAACGAAATCGGTAACTACCTGGGCCTCGCGGTGGAAACCGTGTCCCGCGTATTCACACGCTTCCAGCAGAACGAACTGATCGCGGCCGAAGGCAAGGAAGTGCACATCCTCGACCCGATCCAGCTGTGTGCGCTGGCCGGTGGCTCGATCGAAGGCTGACGTTGCGATTGCGGCTGAGCGAACCTGCCCGGCCGCAGTTATACTTCGCCGTTTGCAGCCTGCCAGGACACCTCGACGATGCTCATCGACTCCTTCGACATCAAATCCCTGATCCGCCCCGTTATCGATTTTCCAAAGCCGGGCGTGATCTTTCGCGACATCACCCCGCTGTTCCAGTCCCCGAAGGCCCTGCGCCTGGTGATGGACAGCTTTGCGCACCGCTACGTCGAGGCTGACTTCACGCACATCGGCGCCATGGATGCGCGCGGCTTCCTGATCGGCTCGATCCTCGCCTATCAGTTGAACAAGCCACTGGTGCTGTTTCGCAAGCAAGGCAAACTACCGGCTGACGTTCTGTCCGAGGGGTATCAGACCGAGTACGGCGAAGCTTTTCTTGAAGTTCACGCCGATAGCCTCTGCGAAGGCGACTCGGTGCTGATCTTCGATGACCTGATCGCCACTGGCGGTACGCTGATCGCTGCGGCCAATCTGATTCGGCGCATGGGCGCGCGGGTTTTCGAAGCCGCGGCAATTATCGACCTGCCGGAACTGGGTGGCTCCCAGCGCCTGGAAGATATGAACATCCCGACGTTCTGCCTGACGCAGTTTGCGCTGAGCGAAAGATAAGCTGGCGCCTTCACCGACGCCATCGCGAGCAGGCTCGCTCCCACACTGGATCTTCGGTAGTTACAAAATCCCTGTGGGAGCGAGCCTGCTCGCGATAGCGTCAGCCTGGCACCGCCTGATTCAAAGCCCCATCTGCTTGCTGATGATCTCGTTCATCACTTCCCGCGTACCGCCGCCAATGGACAGGATCCGGCTGTCGCGGTACAGCCGCTCCACCAGGCTTTCACGCATATAACCCAACCCACCGAAAATCTGCACCGCGTCATTGGTGATGCGATCGGCAGTGTCGGTGGCAAAATTCTTGGCCATGGAAATCTCCTGGATCACGCTCTGCCCCGCGGCCATTTTCGCAGCCTGGCGATAGGTGAACTCCCGGGAGACTTCCAGCGCCGTGGCCATCTCCGCCAAGCGATGCTTGAGCACCTGAAACTTGCCAATCGGCTTGCCGAACGCTTCGCGCTGCCGGGCCCATTTCAGGCTTTCTTCCAGCGCCAGTTGCGCAGTCATGTTGGCCATCAATGCCAACGCCAGGCGCTCGTTTTGAAAGTTGCCCATGATGCAGGCAAAGCCCATGCTCTCGACGCCGATCAGGTTGCCCACCGGCACACGGCAATCATCGAAAAACAGTTCGGCGGTATCCGACGCCCACCAGCCCATTTTCTTCAACTGACGACCGACAGTGAATCCTGGCGTGCCCTTCTCGATCAGCAGCAGGCTGATGCCGCCAAATCCCGGCTCACCGGTGCGCACCGCGACGGTATAAAAATCCGCGCGAACACCACTGGTGATAAAGGTTTTGCTGCCACTGACCCGGTAGTAATCCCCGTCACGCACGGCACGGGTTTGCAGGTTGGCCACATCGGAGCCGCCGCTGGGCTCGGTAACCGCCAGCGCGCTGATTTTTTCGCCGCAAAGGACTTGCGGCACCACTCGCTCTCGCACCTCGGGCCTGGCCCATTTGAGGATCGGTGGCAGGCCGATGTCCAGTGAGCCCAGCCCCGCCACCAACCCGCCTGAACCACAGCGCATCAGCTCTTCAGTGGCGGCGATCTTGGCGAACAGATCACCTTCGTGGCTGCCACCCAGCGCTTCGGGGTAGCCAATGCCGAGAATGCCCGCTGCACCGGCCTTAAGGTAGAGCTCGCGGGGGAAGCCCTCGGCCTCCTCCCACTGATCGATGTCCGGCAGAATCTCGCGTTCGACGAAACGTCGTACGCTGTCGCGGACCAACTGATGGCTGGGGTCGAAGTATTCCTGAAAGGCAGGCATCGGCGAGCTCCACTGAAGGTTCAGCGAACTTACCGAGCGCTTGCTTGGTTTTCAATAGAATTGTGTGAGTCAAGGAGACCGAGTCGCCCGCATCGCGAGCAGGCTCGCTCCCACAGTTGACCGAATTGTCCTGGAGTATGCGTTCCAAGGTGGGAGCGAGCCTGCTCGCGATGACGTCAGTTAACGCGCTACAGAACGATCGGCTTACGCCCGGCAAACGAATGCGCCAATGTCCCGCCATCCACCAGCTCCAGCTCGCCACCCAACGGCACACCATGGGCGATGCGCGAAGCAATCAGGCCTTTATTGCTGAGCAACTGGGCGATGTAGTGCGCTGTCGCTTCACCTTCAACCGTCGGGTTGGTGGCCAGAATGACCTCAGTGAACGTACCCGCCTCTTCGATCCGCGCCAGCAATTGCGGAATGCCGATGGCTTCCGGCCCCAGGCCGTCGAGCGGCGACAAATGCCCCTTGAGCACGAAGTAGCGACCGCGAAACCCGGTCTGCTCCACGGCGTAGACATCCATCGGCCCTTCGACCACGCACAGTAAGGTGTCGTCGCGACGAGGGTCCGCGCACTGCGGGCACAGATCGTCTTCGGTCAGAGTGCGGCACAGTCGGCAATGGCCGACCCCTTCCATGGCCTGACTCAGGGCCAGCGCCAGCCGCGAGCCACCGCTGCGATCACGCTCGAGCAGTTGCAACGCCATGCGCTGGGCGGTTTTCTGACCGACACCGGGCAAGGTGCGCAAGGCGTCGATCAGTTGGCGAATCAAAGGGCTGAAGCTCATGGGGGAAACGTCCGACATATCAACGAGACGCGGTTTATACCCGCGCCTCTGGCCAGCGTCAAATGCTCATCGACGGTATCACGTTCGATGTTTCTTCAGCATTACCGAGTCGACTTCATCGCGAGCAGGCTCGCTCCCACAGGGATTTACAGTGTGACATCAATCGCAAACTGTCCCCCGATCCAATGTGGGAGCGAGCCCGCTCGCGAAGGCGGTTCAACAGACACCGAATGTCTCGCCCGCCAAAAACAAAAATGCCAGGCTGAGTGCCTGGCATTTTTGTAGACCATCCGACGCGTCAGCGAATCAGAATGGCAGTTTCATRCCCGGTGGCAGTTGCATGCCWGCGGTCATGCYGSMCATTTTKTCCTGGCTGTTGGCTTCGATCTTGCGSACRGCRTCGTTGACGGCGGCAGCGAACACGGCCTCCAGCATCTCCTTGTCGTCTTCGCTCAGGCCTTCGACCAGGCTTGGATCGATGGTCACGCGCTTGACGTCGTGACGACCGGTCATCACCACGGTGACCATATCGCCACCGGCTTTACCGGTGACTTCGGCGTTGGCCAGTTCTTCCTGCATCTTGGCCATCTTTTCCTGCATCTGCTGCGCCTGCTTCATCAGGCCGGCCATGCCACCTTTCATCATGGGAATCACCTCAAAAGTACTTGGATCAAAACAGCGCCCGGCCCAGTGGGCCGAACACCTTCAGTTATTAGCCCTGGCTGACCAGAGCCTCGACAGGTTCAATAGTATCGTTACGGATCACCGCGCCGAACTGTTGCATCATTTGCTGGATGAACGGATCGCCGTGGATCGAATCCTCAGCCTCGCGCTGGCGGTCGGCACGTCGACGCGAGGCCGCCTGGGCCGGGGTTTCCTGCTCCGGCTTGATCAGCTCGATGCTCACCGTCAGGGTGCGCTGGTGATACTGGTTCAGCGCATCGTTCAGCCGGCGTTGTTGAGTCGCGTTGAACAGCGCGCTGTGGGCCGGGTCCAGGTGCAGCAACCAGTGGTCGCCATCGACGGCAATCAGCGTGCAGTTGGCGGCGATGCTGCCGGTCATGCCGGAAATCGGCAATTTCGGGAACAGCTCCAGCCATTGCAATGCCAGCCCTGTGGCCGGCATCGCAGCCGGTTCAGGTTCGGGGGCCGGCGCGGGTTCTGCGGCGTGCTCACTGGCCAGCTCATCAAGGTAACTATAGGCCGAATCCATGTCCGGCTCGATGTAGTCCTCGTCCAGCGGCGGCTCGTCATCCAGGTCCATTCCCGGCGTGGCGACGTCGACTTCAGCCGCCGACGGCTCGGGAATCGGCGCTGCCGCCCACTCAGGTGCATCGGGTACAACGCTGTCCGGCGTCGGTGTCGGCATGGGCGTCAGGCCAGGCTGCTCGGCAATCGTCTCCAGCACCGACTCGACAGCCGGTTGCTGCACGATCTCAGGCTCTACCGGGTCGTTCCAGGGCAAGTCGACGACTTCTTCGACGATGGCCACAGGCTCAGCCACCACCTCGACCACCGGCGCAGGCACGACCTCTGGAGCAACAGGCTCAGGTGTCGGCACTGGTGCAACCACCTCGGCAACCGGCTGGATCGGCGCTGCAACGACAGGTGCAGCGGCAACGGAAGCAGGTGCAACTACCGGCGCAACACGCGGTGCGCCAGCCACTGAGTTTGCGGAATCAACTGTGGCCTGGCTGATCCCCACTGGCTTTAGCGGCTGCCTCGGCGCGTCTGCTGTGTCTGCCGGGCGGAACGCGAGCATTCGCAGCAAGACCATTTCGAACCCACCGCGCGGGTCAGGCGCCAGTGGTAAATCGCGGCGGCCAATCAAGCCCATCTGGTAATAGAACTGCACGTCTTCGGCCGGCAAGGCCTGAGCCAGCGCCAACACCCGGTCGCGGTCGCCATGACCGTTATCGACGCCTTCAGGCAAGGCCTGGGCAATCGCCACGCGGTGCAGCACGTTAAGAATTTCCGACAGCACACCGTTCCAGTCCGGGCCCTGCTCGGCCAGATGCCGCACCGCTTCGAGCAACGCCTTGGCGTCGCCATCGAGCAGCGCATGCAGGACATCGTAGACCTGACCATGATCGAGCGTGCCGAGCATTGCTCGCACGTCGGCCGCCATGACCTTGCCTTCACCGAAGGCGATGGCCTGGTCGGTGAGGCTCATGGCATCGCGCATCGAACCGTCGGCAGCACGGCCCAACAGCCACAGCGCATCGTCTTCGAACGGCACATTCTCGACGCTCAGCACATGGGTCAAATGCTCGACCACGCGCTCCGGCGTCATGTTTTTCAGCGAGAACTGCAGGCACCTCGACAGAATCGTTGCAGGAAGTTTCTGCGGGTCGGTGGTCGCCAGGATGAACTTGACGTAGGGCGGCGGCTCTTCGAGGGTTTTCAACAGCGCATTGAAGGAATGGCTGGAGAGCATGTGCACTTCGTCGATCAGGTAGACCTTGAAGCGCCCACGGCTCGGCGCGTACTGCACGTTATCGAGCAGCTCACGGGTGTCCTCGACCTTGGTCCGGCTCGCGGCGTCGATCTCGATCAGGTCGACAAAGCGCCCTTCATCGATTTCGCGGCACACCGAGCACTCGCCACACGGCGTCGAAGTGATACCTGTCTCACAGTTCAGACATTTGGCAATGATCCGCGCGATGGTGGTCTTGCCCACACCGCGGGTGCCGGTAAAAAGATAGGCGTGGTGCAGCCGCTGGCTGTCCAAGGCATTGATCAGAGCCTTGAGCACATGGGTCTGGCCGACCATTTCGCGGAACGAGCGCGGACGCCATTTACGTGCAAGAACCTGATAACTCATCGAAAACCGTCGCATCTGGGAAGCGGAAGCGGGTAATGCTAGCGGAGCAAGGCCAAAATTGCATCCGGTGTGCTCGGCTAATCTGGCTAAGCTGGTATTTGGATCCGTTTTAATCGGCTCCTGCCGGTCTTTTTGCTGGAGAATTTATGCGTTCAGCCTTGGGGGCTTTGCTGTTGATCAGCGTCAGCGCTACTGGTGCGTCTGCGCCCCTGCGCTTTGCAATCACCGACAGTTGGGCGATGCCCATGGTGCAAATCGAGCACGGCCGACCGACCCAGGGCATTCTGTACGACGTGATGCTCAGCCTGGCCACACAACTGAGACTGCCGGCGGAGTTTCACGTGCTGGCCCGCGCACGCGTGCAGAGCGCCATGGAGCACGGGGAAATCGACATCCGTTGCTACGCGGCCCAATCCTGGCTGCCAAATCAGTCCGGCGACTATCTCTGGAGCGTTCCGTTGTGGTTTCAGCGCGACGTACTGGTCAGCACGCAAGGCGCTCCTGCCTCGGTCATCCCGGCCAGTCTTTCCGTGCAGCCGATCGGCACCGTACTCGGCTACAGCTACCCGACCCTGCAACCACTCTTCGACAACGGCCAACTCAAACGCGACGATGCGCGCAATCAGGAACAGGTGTTGAAAAAACTGGCGGCCGGCCGAAATCACTACGCTGTCAGCAATCAATGGGCCCTGGACTGGTTCAACCTGCAAATGATGCCTGACCGGCCATTGCGGGCAGTCGCGGTGTTGCAGGAGCAAAACGTCGGCTGCTACGTGCGTAACGACCCAAGGCTGCCGGTCCAGTTGATTCTGCAAACGCTGCTCAAGATGAAGATGTCCGGGGAAGTCGACGACATCATCAGGCTCTACACCGGAACCAACGAACCGACCCTGGCCGATCAGTAAGCCTCAGACCGCCTGGTCCAGTGCCTGCCACCGGGTCGGTGCAACGAAGGCCTCGACCCAGCCCRGCACCTCGCTGGCCGGCATCGGCCGCGCAATGAAATAGCCCTGTGCCACCTCGCAACCCAGACGCAACAGCAACTCGCCATGCTCGATGCTTTCCAGGCCCTCGGCGATCACCTCTCGCCCAAACGCCCGGGCAAGACCAATGACTGCAGTGGTCAACGCCAGATCATCGCGATCATGCAGAATGTCGCGCACAAATGACTTATCGATCTTGATGGTTTGCGTATGCAGGCGCTTGAGGTAACTCAGCGACGAATAACCCGTGCCAAAATCCCCCAGAGAAAACCTTACGCCCAGCGCCTGACAGGCCTGCAGGCAAGTGCTGACGTGCTGAATATTCTCGATCGCCACCGACTCGACAATCTCCAGGTCAAGCAGCTGAGGCGCAACCCAGGCGTGCCGTTCTAGCACGGTCTTGAGCCGATCAAAAAAGTCCGCCCGCTGAAAATGCCGAGCAGCGATGTTGACGCTGACCGGCCAGCGTTGACCGTTTTTTTGCCATCGCGACAACTGCGCCAGGACCTGCTCCATCACCCACTCGCCAATATCGACGATCAGGTCCGTCTCCTCGACAAACGGCAGAAACTCCTTGGGCGGCACCAGACCGTTCTGCGGGTGCTCCCAGCGCAGCAACGCCTCGAAACCAACCACCACACCGCAGCGCATGTTGACCTTGGGCTGAAAGTGCAGGCGCAACTCATCGTTGAGCAAGGCCTGACGCACCCGCGCGACCGTCTGGTGAGTGGCCTTGACCTCTTGGTCGCGCACCACATCAAACAGATGAAAACGGTTACGCCCGCTCTGCTTGGCCACGTACATCGCCTGATCGGCGTGGCGCAGCAGGGTTTGCGCATCCTCGCTGTCATCCGGGAACAGCGTGACGCCGATGCTGGCAAACACATTGATGTCCTTGCCCAGAATCGAATACGGCGCAGAGATCGCCCCCAGCACACGATGCAGCGCCGCGCGCAACTCCGGCATATCGCGCACAAACCGCAAGATCAGCACGAACTCGTCCCCGGCCAGCCGCGCCACCACATCTTCGCCTCGAACGATGGTGCGTAGACGCTTGGCCACTTCAACCAGCAACAAGTCACCGCTGGCGTGACCGTAGCCGTCATTGACTGCTTTGAAGCCGTCGAGGTCGAGCATGCACACTGCCAACGGCACGTTCTCGACGCGGGAGTAATCCAGGGCCTGCTCGAGCAAATCGGAGAGATACGCCCGATTGGGCAGGCCGGTCAGGACGTCATGGCCGACCCGCCATTGCAGTGAGTGCAGCAACTGACGCTTTTCACTGATATCGAAGCAAATCGACAGATACCGATGGACCCGTCCGGTCGATTCGTCCAGCACCGGCACCATGGTGCTGTCGACCCAGTACAGGCTACCGTCCTTGGACCGGTTGCAGATTTCGCCCTTCCAGACTTTGCCCAAGGCAACGGTGCGCCACATCGTGGTGAAGAAATCGTCAGGATGCAGACCCGAGTTGAGGATCCGGTGGTTGGCCCCCAGCAACTCCTCGCGACTGTGACCAGACACGGCACAAAACAAATCGTTGACGTAAGTAATGCGCCCCGCCAGKTCCGTCTCGGAGAAAATAGCGGCTGCATCTACGGCCCTGCGGTACTTCTCATCCATGAGTCCGGCTCACTGTGGCTAGCGGTTGTACCGCTCGACCAGCGCACAACGCCCGGAAGAGATGTTTTGAAGGATGCGGCACTGCGCAGAGGGTCGCAGCGCGTGATGCTGCCAGGGCAACATCCTTGTAAAAGAGCGGGCCGGCAAATTCAGATGCACGTTAAAACTCCATGAACAGCATTTGATGGCCCCCGAACAGACGAAGATCAACTAGGCTCAGAGGCCTCGTACAGGCACGTCAAAAACACCGACTCTGGTAATATTGAAACGGCATTTCGCGTCGTCAGCGGCGCCTCTGCACACCCTGCGAGGTAACACAATGCTGGCTATCTCACATTGCCTGGACTTATGAAGCCAGGTCACCAAATGCCTGTACGAAACAGGGATTCTACGAAATACATCACATTTTGCAAAGCAAGGTGATGGATCATGCAGTTGTCTAATGCAAAAATCTATCGTTAAGTTCTTGATTCTAAATGGGAATTGAGCGATGCAAATTTCAAGTTTGGGTCCAGCCATAAGGCGCTATCGCAAGGTGGCGGGGCTTACTCAGGCTGAACTCGGTGAAAAAACCGGTTTTGACCCCAAAACCATCAGCCGCTTCGAAACCGGCACCTATACCCCCAGCGTGGAAGCCCTGTTCATGCTTGCCGATGTGCTGGGAGTGAAGCTCAAAGCGTTTTTTGCCGATCTTGGCGACGAAGACGAACAGCGAGCGTATTTGTTCGGTGTCATACACAAAGCCACCCCGAAGGATCTGGGAAAGCTGATCGCGGCGGTAGACCAGGCCTTGTCCAAGCCTTAGAGCCAGAAACAAAAAAGAGCAGGCAGGTGTATCGGATTGATACACCTGCCTGCTCTTTTGCTATCGACTACTGACAGAAACTGACAGCCCGACCGTCTAGGCTTGAGCCATCAACGCCAACGACATCGGAGTCGCCATGAACGCCCAACATTACCTGCTGCTGTACGTCGACAGCCCCGCCACCAGCGCAAACTTCTACAGCCGCCTGCTCGACAAACCACCGGTTGAACTGCAACCGACCTTCGCGCTGTTCATTCTTGATTCGGGGCTAAAGCTTGGGCTGTGGTCCAGACACACCGTTGAACCTGCGGCCGAAGCGGCGGGTGGTGGCGGAGAACTGGGATTCTCGGTGGCCGACAAAGAGACGGTCGACACGCTGTACGCCGCATGGACTGCACAAGGACTGCGCATCGCCCAAGAGCCGATTGAACTGGATTTCGGCTACACCTTCGTGGCGCTCGATCCGGATGGGCATCGGTTGCGGGTATTTGCTCTTTCGGAATGACGGCGAGGTTATTTTGGACGAAGCAAGGCATCGATCAGGAAAGATCAATGAGATAGAAATTCTGGATTTTTTTGAAGAGGTACAAGCCTTGCGAATGAAGGCCTGGCGTTAAGGTGGCGACCCCACCAGCCACACCCCGGCACACAATGTTCCCGCTGTGGCTGCTTCCTTCCGGATCTGACCAGGTTCACGGGTAATCGTTGCGGGGGGACCGATGGGGTCACCATAACGACGCTCACCTGACGGCGAGCCGCGCCATTGTACCTATCTGAGACGAAGTTACAACCGTTCGCGCAGATTAAAAAATATGAGTCACGTCAAGGACCTGCGTTGGTCCTTAAAAGATCGCGGCCTGCGGCAGCTCCTGCCGGCAAATGCCGATTCCGGAGCTGCCGCGGGCTGCAATCTTAAACGTTGATGTCGTGTGCCTTCAGAAACCCGACAAACGCTTCTTCGTCCAGCACCTTCAACCCCAGCTCATTGGCCTTGACCAATTTGGAGCCCGCACCGGGCCCCGCCACCACGCAGTAGGTCTTGGCCGATACCGAGCCCGCCACCTTGGCACCGAGGCTTTCGAGCTTGTCCTTGGCGACGTCGCGGCTCATCAGCTCCAGAGAGCCGGTGAGCACCCAGGTCTGGCCCGCCAGCGGCAAGCCTTCGACGACTTTCTTCTCGCTTTGCCAGTGCATGCCGAAGTCGCGCAATTGCTGTTCGGCATCCAGCGCCAACTGGCGGTTCGGTTCGATGGCGAAGAATTCCCGAACAGCATTGGCCTGTTTCTCCGGCAGCGCTTGACGCATGTCCAGCCAGTCGGCGCTGATGATCGCTTCCAGCGAACCAAACTTGTCGGCCAGCTTCTGCGCCCCGCCCGGCCCGACCGAGGGAATGTTGAGCTTGTCGATCATTCCGCCCAGCGTGGTACTGGCGGCAAACTCGGCGCCCAATTCGCCCTGATCCTGAATCTCCAGGCCATGCTTGAGCAGTTCTTCGATCACCTTCCGGTTGTGCGCGTCTTCGAAGAAGCTGTGAATCTCGTAGGCAACTTCCAGCCCGACATCCGGCAAGTACGTCAGCACTTGCGGCAATGCCTGCTGAATCCGCGCAAGCGATGCCAGTGAGCGCGCCAGGACCTTGGCCGTCTCTTCGCCGACATCCGGAATACCAAGGGCGTAGATGAAGCGCGCCAACCCCGGTTTCTTGCTGTCGGCAATCGCGCTCAGCAAGTTCTTGCTCGACAGCTCGGCGAACCCTTCCAGGTCGACGATCTGTTCGAAGCTCAAGGCGTACAAATCTGCTGGCGAACTGACCAGGCCTTCGTCCACCAACTGCTCGACGCTCTTCTCGCCCAGACCCTCGATGTCCATGGCCCGGCGCGAAACGAAATGGATGATCGCCTGCTTGAGCTGGGCCCCACAGGCCAGACGCCCGACACAGCGATATACCGCCCCTTCGCTGACCGTTTCGCGCCCCTTGCTGCGCTTGACCAACTGCGTGCGCTCGACATGCGAGCCACAGACCGGGCAGCACTTGGGAATCTGCACGGGACGGGCATTTTCCGGGCGACGCTCGGTAACCACTTGCACCACCTGCGGGATCACGTCACCGGCACGGCGAATGATCACCGTATCGCCGATCATCAAGCCCAGGCGCGCGACTTCATCCATGTTGTGCAATGTCGCGTTGGACACGGTCACACCCGCCACTTTCACCGGTTTCAAGCGTGCAACCGGAGTCACCGCACCGGTTCGGCCGACCTGGAATTCCACGTCGAGCAACTCGGTGAGTTCTTCCATCGCCGGAAACTTGTGGGCAATCGCCCAGCGCGGCTCGCGAGCACGGAAGCCCAGCTCACGCTGCGAGGCGAGGCTGTTGACCTTGAACACCACRCCATCGATTTCATAAGGCAGCGCATTACGGCGCTCGCCGATATCGCGGTAGTAATCCAGGCATTCACCAATACCCTTGGCCAGTTTCAACTCGTGACTGACCGGCAAGCCCCACAGCTTGAGTTGTTGCAGATTGCCGATGTGCGTGTCGGCAATCTCGGCCGAGACCTGGCCGAGGCCGTAGCAGCAGAACTCCAGCGGGCGACTGGCGGTAATCTTCGAATCCAGCTGACGCAAGCTGCCCGCTGCGGCGTTGCGCGGGTTGGCGAAGGTTTTGCCGCCGGCTTCCAGTTGCGCGGCGTTAAGGCGATCGAAACCGGCCTTGGACATATACACTTCGCCGCGCACTTCCAGGGTCGACGGCCAGCCGCTGCCCTGCAGCTTGAGCGGAATGTTGCGCACCGTGCGCACGTTGACGCTGATGTCTTCACCGGTAGTGCCGTCGCCGCGAGTAGCGCCGCGCACCAGCATGCCGTCCTGATACAGCAAGCTGACTGCCAGGCCATCGAGCTTCGGTTCGCAGCTGTACTCCACCTCGGCGCCAGCGCCAAACAAATCGCCGGCCGGCAAATCCAGACCTTCGGTGACCCGGCGATCGAACTCGCGCATGTCATTTTCTTCGAAGGCGTTACCAAGACTGAGCATCGGCACTTCATGCCGCACTTGAGTGAACGCCGCAAGCGCCGCACCGCCAACCCGCTGGGTCGGCGAGTCGATAGTGACCAGCTCGGGGTTTGCCGTTTCCAGCGCCTTGAGCTCATGGAACAGCCGATCGTATTCGGCGTCCGGAATGCTCGGCTCGTCGAGAACGTAGTAACGGTAGTTGTGCTGATCCAGCTCAGCGCRCAGCTCTAGAATGCGTTTTTCAACGGCGGTCATGGGTGCTCTCTCATAAAGCAAAAGAGCAGCCGAGGCTGCTCAATCTTCAAAATACGATATAGCGTAAAGACGCAGATTCTGTGGCGAGGGAGCTTGCTCCCGTTCGGCGGCGAAGCCGTCGTAAACCAGAATGGGGCCGCTTCGCAGCCCAGCGGGAGCAAGCTCCCTCGCCACAAGAAGCTCTCTAGTCTTAGAGAGCTTGATCATTCGATTCAGCGCTTCTGGGTCAGGGCGCGACGCTCGAACTCGACGATACGTTGACGGTAGTGCTCGATGGTCTGAGCCGTCAGCACGCTGCGCTGATCGTCCTTCAGTTCGCCATTGAGTTCCTGAGACAGTTTGCGGGCAGCCGCGACCATCACGTCGAAGGCCTGTTTCGGATGGCGCGGGCCTGGCAAGCCGAGGAAGAAGCTGACGGCCGGGGTGCTGAACAGATCAATGTCGTCCAGATCGAACACACCAGGCTTGACCGCGTTGGCCATGGAGAACAGCACTTCGCCGTTGCCGGCCATGCTTTCGTGACGATGGAAGATATCCATCTCGCCAAAACGCAGACCGCTTTCCAGGATGTTCTGMAACAGGGCCGGGCCTTTGAACCCACCCGGGTCACGGCAGATCACGCTGATGACCAGTACTTCTTCTGCCTGCGGCTGTTCTTTATTGGCGGCAGCACTCGGCGATTTGGTTTCGTCCGGGAAATCATCACGGCTACTGAAACTTGGGCCGCCATCCAGGTCCAGATTCAAATTCAGGTCACCCTGGGATGGCTCACTACCCCGCTTGCCGCGCTTGGAGCCCGATTCACGCGGCTCACGGGCAGGCATGCTCACCGACGGCAAGTCATGCTCGTCGAGTTGTGGTTCTTTATGGGTATCCAGTACGCGTGGCGGGCCCAGCAGCTCGGCACCACTGTCCTCGTCCGGCAGGTTGGACAGGCTTCGGTCCAGGCGAAACTTCAGCTTGCCCTTGCCGCCGCGCATGCGCCGCCAGYCATCAAAAAGAATACCGGCAATGACAATAATGCCGATGACGATCAGCCACTCGCGCAGACCGATTTCCATGTAATCCCGTGCCTCTATAAAAAATGCTGAAAAATAAGGGGTTTACAAGCTGTAAACCGCTTTAAAACGTGGCGCCAACTCTATGTTCTGAATGGCGTTTTGCCCACGCATACGAAAAATTGACATTAAACTAGCACGACCAAAGATAACTTTACACCGTCAGTCACAATGGCTTCAGCCATTATGTCGATTAGCCAGCATTCTCTGCGGGTAAAAATCCCTGCTTCGCGCAAATATCTGGCCTACGCGCCATGACTCAGGCGTCCACCATCGCCATCGCCTCCTCGACATCCACGGCTACCAGACGCGAACAACCGGGCTCGTGCATCGTGACCCCCATCAATTGGTCGGCCATTTCCATGGCGATCTTGTTGTGGGTGATATAGATGAACTGCACCGTTTGCG
>NZ_JBFTLU010000055.1:0-18397 GCF_056396605.1 Pseudomonas sp. 05T35 | reverse complement strand
GATGTTGTTGCTGAATAGTCAGCGCCATCGCGAAATGTGCCGTCAACTCGTGATGCTTCGCAAAAAGCGCCAGGCTGCCCTTGCCGACCGCAAGCCCCGGAGAATGAAATGAACGATTTTCCTCCATTGACGCGCTATCTCGCCCGCTATTTCCCGGTGTTCATGGGGACAATATTCATGGCGATTTTTTCCGGGTCGTCTGCTGTTTCCCTGGCGGGCGTGACATATTTGCGCGGCGTTGATCCAGAGCTCAAATCCAGCTACTCCGGGCTTGCCATACTGGTGCTGGTTGCAGTGATAGTGTTTGGCAACGTGATGATTGCGCGCGGACGCCCGTGRGCCACTGCCCTGGTGGCGGGTTACCTGGGATGTTGCCTGCTGTTCGTATTGCCGATGATTCAGTACCACCTCCACGTGCTGGTCTATGGCTCGGCAGTGCTCTTCCCGTTATTGGGATTGTTGTTGCTCAACAGCAAACGCCACCGCGAAATGCGCCAGAAGCTGCTTGAAGTGCGCCATCTGCGCGAAGCCGTGATTGCCAGGCGCGACGCCCGTTGACTGGATAGATTCACGACCCACCCTCGCACACTCGCCACAAATATGTGCAACCCTCGCACCACGGCACCCACCTTGGCGCCGCTTTGGTGCTGCGCTGCACGGGGGCTTACGATAAAGCGCAATGACCGCCGCTCTGGCATAAGTCTTGCGCGCTTTGTTTCCATGCCCTGGCTCGCAGGAGGCCGCCGTGTCGATTCATGTCGCGTTGCACCACGTTACGCATTACCGCTACGACCGCGCTGTCGAGCTCGGTCCGCAGATCGTTCGCTTGCGCCCGGCGGCCCATAGCCGTACGCGGATTCTTTCCTATGCGTTGAAAGTGTCGCCAGAGCAACACTTCATCAATTGGCAGCAAGACCCCCAGGGCAATTACCTGGCGCGGTTGGTATTTCCTGAGAAAACCACGGAGCTGCGGATCGAAGTCGATCTGCTGGCCGAGATGGCGGTGTTCAACCCGTTCGATTTTTTCCTTGAGCCCTATGCGGAAAAAATTCCCTTCGCCTATGCCGCCGATGAACAGCGCGAGCTGGCGCCGTACCTGGAAACCCTGCCGCTGACACCGACGTTCAAGGCCTACCTTGACGGCATCGACCGCACGCCGCTGCCCGCCGTGGATTTTCTGGTGGCCCTCAACCAGCGCCTGAGTGAAGACATCGGCTACCTGATTCGCATGGAACCGGGCGTGCAAACCCCGGAATACACCCTCGAACACGCGTCGGGTTCTTGCCGCGATTCGGCCTGGTTACTGGTGCAACTGCTGCGCAACCTCGGGCTGGCGGCGCGATTTGTTTCCGGTTACCTGATCCAGCTCACCGCTGACGTCAAAAGCCTCGACGGCCCTTCTGGCACCGAGGTCGACTTCACCGACTTGCACGCCTGGTGTGAGGTTTATCTGCCCGGCGCCGGCTGGATCGGCCTGGATGCGACTTCTGGACTGTTTGCCGGCGAAGGGCATATTCCGTTGGCCTGTAGTCCCGATCCGTCCTCGGCGGCGCCGATCAGTGGCCTGGTCGAACCGTGCGAGTGTGAATTCAGCCACGAAATGTCGGTCGAGCGGATTTGGGAGGCCCCACGCGTTACCAAACCCTACACTGAAGACCAGTGGCTGGCGATCCAGGCGCTGGGCCGGCAGATCGACGTCGACCTGCAAGAGGGCGACGTGCGCCTGACCATGGGCGGCGAGCCGACGTTTGTCTCCATCGACGACCCGGACGCTGCCGAGTGGAACACCGCCGCGCTCGGGCCAGACAAGCGGCGGCTGTCCGCCGAGCTGTTCCAGCGCATGCGCAAGCATTACGGACCCAAGGGCCTGGTGCATTTTGGCCAGGGCAAGTGGTATCCCGGCGAGCAACTGCCGCGCTGGTCGCTGAACTGCTACTGGCGGCGAGATGGCGTGCCGATCTGGAACAACAGCGCGCTGATTGCCGATGAGCAGCAAGACTACGGCGCCGATGGCAAGTTGGCCGGGCATTTTCTGGCGAGTGTCGCCGAGCGATTGAAACTGCCCACGCGCTTCGTGTTTCCGGCCTACGAAGACAACCTCTATTACCTCTGGCGCGAAGGTGCGTTGCCGGTCAACGTCAGCGCTGAAGACTCACGGCTGAGCGACGAACTCGAGCGCGCGCGCCTGCACAAGGTCTTCAGCCAAGGTCTGGACAAGGTGATTGGCCAGGTACTGCCGCTGGCGCGCACGGCCAAGGGCGATCAATGGCAGAGCGGTCGCTGGTACCTGCGTGACAGTCATTGCCGACTGGTGCCGGGAGATTCACCACTGGGCTATCGCTTGCCGCTGGCTTCGCAACCGTGGGTGACGGCGGCAGAGTATCCATTCGTGCACCCGGTCGATCCGAATCAGGATTTGCCGGAGCTGCCCGACGCCGCCAGTTTGCAGGCCCATGGCGAGCCGGCCACCATCGATGAGCGCACACCGAAAGTCGACCAGTCCGCCGATTGGCTGACCCGCACCGCGCTCTGCGCCGAGGCTCGGGAAGGGCGGTTGTACCTGTTCATGCCGCCACTGGAACGCGTCGAGGATTACCTCGAGCTGGTCAGCGCCATCGAAGCCACCGCCGAGGAACTGCATTGCCCGGTGTTGCTGGAAGGTTATGAACCGCCGAGCGATCCACGCCTGAGCAACTTCCGTATTACGCCCGACCCCGGCGTCATCGAAGTCAACGTGCAGCCGTCCGCCAGTTGGGACGAGCTGGTGGAGCGCACCGAATTCCTCTACGAAGAGGCGCGCCAGACCCGGCTGACCACCGAGAAATTCATGATCGACGGTCGGCACACCGGCACCGGCGGCGGTAACCATTTTGTTCTCGGTGGTGCGACGCCGGCCGACTCACCGTTTCTGCGGCGTCCGGATCTGTTGCGCAGTCTGATCAGCTACTGGCATAACCACCCGTCGCTGTCCTACCTGTTTTCCGGTCTTTTCATCGGCCCGACTTCCCAGGCCCCGCGGGTGGACGAAGCGCGCAACGATGCGTTGTACGAGCTGGAAATCGCCTTCGCGCAGATGCCGAAGCCCGGCGAAGAGTGCGCGCCATGGCTGGTGGACCGCTTGCTGCGCAACCTGCTGATCGACGTCACGGGCAACACCCACCGTGCCGAGTTCTGCATCGACAAACTCTATTCGCCGGATGGTGCGACCGGGCGCCTCGGTCTGCTGGAGCTGCGCGCCTTTGAAATGCCACCCCATGCGCGCATGAGCCTGGCTCAGCAATTGTTGTTGCGGGCGCTGGTGGCGCGTTTCTGGCGCGAGCCGTATGCACCGGCCAAGCTGGCGCGGTGGGGCACCGAGTTGCACGACCGTTTCCTGCTGCCGCACTTTATCGAGCAGGACTTCGCCGATGTGATCGTCGACCTCAACGCCGCCGGCTATGCACTGCGCGCCGAGTGGTTTGCGGCGCATCTGGAATTCCGCTTTCCCAAAGTCGGCGATTACGCGGTCAGCGGCATCGAGCTGGAACTGCGTCAGGCGCTGGAGCCTTGGCATGTGCTGGGTGAGGAGGGCTCGGCCGGCGGCACGGTGCGTTATGTCGACTCGTCGCTGGAGCGTTTGCAGGTCAAGCTCACAGGCCTGGCGCCGCAGCGTTACATGCTGACCTGCAACGGTATCCCGGTACCGCTGCAACCGACCGGGCGGGTCGGCGAGTTTGTTGCCGGCGTGCGGTTTCGCGCCTGGCAACCGGCGAACTGCCTGCAACCGACCATTCCGGTGCACGCGCCGCTGGTGTTCGATCTGCTCGATACCTGGATGCAACGCTCGCTGGGCGGTTGTCAGTACCGCGTTGATGTTGGATGTACCGGCCTCTTCGCGAGCAAGCCCGCTCCCACATGATATTTGCAGCGTTTGTGAGTTAATCTGACTTTTCCTGAGCACCTGCCGAGCTTTCCATGCCTGACCTGCTTGACCGTTACCCGCTTACGCCGGGCACCTATCACGAGTTGCTCGACGATAGCGGCGCTGTGCGCCCGCACTGGCGACGGCTGTTCGATCAGTTGCAACGCAGTACGCCGACGCAACTGCTGCAACGGCAAGCCTTGCTGACACGGCAGATTCAGGAAAACGGCGTCACCTACAATGTTTACGCTGACCCCAAAGGCGCTGATCGTCCATGGGAACTGGACCTGCTGCCCCATGTGATGGCGGCTGATGAGTGGCAGCAGTTGTCTGCCGGGATCGCCCAGCGCGCACGTTTGCTCAACGCGGTATTGGCGGACCTGTATGGCCCGCAGCGCTTGATTGCCGAAGGCCTGCTGCCGGCAGAACTGGTATTCGGTCATAACAATTTCCTCTGGCCCTGTCAGGGCATCCAACCGCCGGACGGGGTCTTTTTGCATCTGTACGCGGTAGATCTGGCGCGCACGCCGGATGGGCGTTGGTGGGTGACGGCGGACCGGACTCAAGCGCCGTCCGGTGCCGGTTACGCGCTGGAAAACCGCACTATCGTGTCGCGGGCCTTTCCGGAGTTGTACCGTGATTTGCAGGTGCAGCATTTGGCCGGGTTCTTCCGCACTTTGCAGGAAACCCTCGCGCGCCAAGCGCCGAGTGCCGATGAAGTGCCGCTGGTGGTGTTGCTGACGCCGGGGCGATTCAACGAGAGCTATTTCGAGCACCTGTACCTGGCTCGCCAATTGGGTTATCCACTGGTTGAAGGCGGTGACCTGACCGTGCGCGATGCCACGGTTTACCTGAAAACCCTCAGCGGTTTGCGTCGGGTTCACGCGATCATGCGCCGGCTCGACGACGACTTCTGCGATCCACTGGAGTTGCGCACCGACTCGGCGCTCGGCGTACCGGGCCTGCTTGACGCGGTGCGACAGGGACGGGTGCTGGTGGCCAATGCCCTGGGCAGTGGCGTACTGGAGTCGCCGGGGCTGTTGGGCTTTTTGCCGAAGATCAATCAATTCCTGTTCGGCGAAGAGCTGATCCTGCCGTCCATTGCCACCTGGTGGTGTGGCGAGCCTCCGGTGTTGGCCCAGGCCCTGGAGAAAATGCCTGAGCTGCTGATCAAACCGGCATTCCCCTCGCAGAGTTTTGCCTCGGTATTAGGGCGTGACTTGAGTGAAAAACAGCGCCATGACCTCGCCGAGCGCATGCAGGCACGACCTTATGCCTATGTGGCGCAAGAACTGGCGCAGCTGTCGCAGGCGCCGATCTGGCAAGCCGAAGACGGCCAGTTGCAGCCGCGGGCCATTGGCATGCGCGTTTACGCGGTGGCCAGTCAGGACGGCTATCGGGTGCTGCCCGGCGGCTTGACCCGGGTTGCAGCCGAGGCCGATGCCGAAGTGGTGTCGATGCAGCGCGGTGGTGCGAGCAAGGACACCTGGGTGTTGGGCGAGCGAGCGCCGATAGGCGAGCAATGGAAAGCCCAGCGAACCCTCGGTGTGCACGATCTGGTGCGACGCGATCCTTACCTGCCGTCGAGGGTGGTCGAAAACCTGTTCTGGTTCGGTCGCTATTGCGAGCGCTGCGATGACAGTGCGCGGTTGTTGCGGATCATGCTCACGCGTTACGTCGACGGCGACGATCCGCAAGCCTTGCAGGCCGCGGTCGATCTCGGTGAAAACCTGTTGTTATTGCCCGACGAGGGTGAATTGCCCGAGCGTTTGCTGACGGCATTGTGCGGTGATGACTGGGCCTTCAGCCTGCGCTCCAACCTGCAACGCTTGCAGTGGGCGGCGTCTCAGGTGCGCGGCAAACTTTCACGAGAGAACTGGCAGGCGTTGGTGGAGTTGCAGCGCGATACCGCGGAGCTGGAAACCGAAGAGCCGGATTTTGGCGAGTTGCTGGATTTCCTCAACCGTCTGGTCATGTCGCTCGCGGCGCTGTCGGGCTTTGCGCTGGACGACATGACCCGCGACGAAGGCTGGCGCTTTTTGATGATCGGGCGGCGCATCGAGCGACTGCAGTTTCTCGGCAGCAGCCTGGCAGCGTTCCTGCGTGGCGCCGGGGCTTTCGATCAAGCCGGGCTGGAATGGCTGCTGGAGCTGGGCAACAGCAGCATCACCTACCGTTCCCGCTACCTGGCGGTGGCGCAATTGATTCCGGTGCTTGATGTGTTGCTGCTCGATGAGCAGAACCCTCACGGCGTATTGTTCCAGCTGAAACTGGTGACCCGGACCGTCAAGCGTCTGAACGACGACTTTGGTCTGCCGCGCGATCCGGTGTTGCCTTCGTTGGTCGAGCGCCTGGCGCGATTCGATCTCGGTTGCCTGGAGAACGCATTGTTCGGTGAAAGCAGCGTCCGCGCCGCCCTCGATGGTCTGGCCGATCTGCTGCAAGAAATCGCCGATGTCAGCAATCAGGTGTCTGATCGCCTCGCATTGCGGCACTTCGCCCATGTCGATGATGTCAGCCAGCGCACGGTGTCCGTCTGATGAGCGCCCGTTACCAGATTCTCCACGACACCCATTATCACTACGACAGCCCGGTGTCCCTGGCCCAGCAGCTTGCCCATTTGTGGCCTCGGCACTGCGCCTGGCAGCGTTGCACCGATCAGCAATTGCAGATCAGCCCGGAGCCGACTTCGCGCCGCGATGAGCTGGATGTGTTTGGTAATCCGCTGACCCGGCTGGCGTTTGAAAGGCCTCACGATGAACTGTTGGTCAATGCCCGGCTGACCGTCGAAGTGCTGAGCCGGCCAGTGCGCGATTTCAATCAATCGCCGGCCTGGGACATGACCCGCAGTGCGTTGACCTACAGCAGTCAGCCGATTGCTCCGCAGCTACTGGATGCGTGCCGCTATCGGTTTGAGTCGCCGTATGTGCACTTGAAGAGCAGCTTCGTCGAGTTCTCTGAAAGCTGTTTTCCGCTAGGCCGTCCATTGATGCTGGGCGTTCAGGCGTTGATGGAGAAAATCTTCAGCGAGTTCACCTTCGACGCCGAGGCGACCCAGGTCGCGACGCCACTGGTAGAAGTGCTGGAACGTCGGCGCGGGGTCTGTCAGGACTTTGCGCATTTGATGCTCGCCTGCTTGCGCTCCCGCGGATTGGCGGCGCGTTACGTCAGCGGCTACCTGCTGACCCAGCCACCACCGGGCCAGCCACGGTTGATCGGCGCCGATGCGTCCCACGCCTGGATTTCGGTGTTCTGCCCAGTGCTGGGCTGGGTCGATTTCGACCCGACCAACAACGTGCAACCGGCGCTGGAGCACATCACCCTGGCCTGGGGCCGGGATTTCTCCGATGTCTCGCCATTGCGTGGGGTGATTCTGGGCGGCGGCAACCATGACCCGGAAGTGCAGGTGACCGTGATGCCGCTGGAATAATGGAGATCGAGTGTGGGAGCGAGCCTGCTCGCGATGACGGCGGCACATTCAGCATTGATGCAACTGACAGACCGCTATCAAGAGCAGGCTCGCTCCCACAGGGATTGGGATATTGCAGACTGGCCTGTGAGGGTCGGCAGCATGACTGCCGACCCTGGACACAGATCCGGTGGGTTTGATCAGAACATCAAACCCTGTGGGTCTCAGGCGTCGGGCGCCTGATCTTTCGGTGCTTCAACAGCGTCATCAGCAACCACTTCACCTTCTGCATCGGGGTTCAGTGCGCCGGCTTCTTCATCGGCGGCAGCTTTCTTGCGTTGCAACTTTTCCTCTTTCTTCTGCTCTTTGGCCAAGTCTCTTTGACGTTTGGCGAAGGAGTAATTAGGTTTAGCCATGGGCGATCCTCTGGGGTCGAAGGTGAGGTTGAGCGGCGCGTATTCTGCCTTTAAACCGGGGGCAAGGGTTAGCTGGGTTTTTGCCCGGCCCATTTTGGTGCTACCACCGGTTGCCAGGCATCCAGCGCATCCAGCAGATCCTGCGGCGATTCGCTCAATTGCAGCATGTCACGGTGATGCTCGCGAACGAAGCCTTCGCCGACGACATGATCAAGAAATGCAGTGAGTTTGCTGTAAAAGCCGTTCACTTCCAGCAGCCCCAGCGGTTTGCCGTGGTAACCGAGCTGGCCCCAGGTCCAGACTTCGAACAGCTCTTCAAAGGTGCCGAGGCCGCCCGGCAGAGCGATAAACGCGTCGCTCAGCTCGGCCATGCGCGCCTTGCGTGCGTGCATGCCGTCGACCACTTCCAGGCGCGTCAGGCCAGTGTGGCCGATTTCCGAATTCTTCAGGCTTTCGGGGATGATCCCGATCACTTCGCCACCCGCCGCCAACGCCGCATCGGCCACGATGCCCATCAAGCCGACAGCACCGCCGCCATACACCAGCGTCAGCTTGCGCCGGGCCAGCTCCTGGCCGAGGGCGATCGCTGCTTCCCGATACACCGGGTCAGTGCCGGTGCTGGCGCCGCAAAATACACAAACAGACGCTAAAGACATGCCTTACTCCATGGTCGCTGATGACCCCAGAGTAATGGCTCACCGTGGGCGTTCCAAGGGGTAGGGGGCTTCATAGGTGCCGCTGGCACCACAGGCGTAGGCAGCAAGCAAACTGCACAACAGGCTATTGAAGGACATGAAAGGCGCTCCAGAATGAGATGACACGCCGATCATAGGTGCGCGCCAGAGGTCTGGCCGGTTAATTGTTTCGATCGATGTCATAGCCCGAAAGTTGTATACAATTCTTGATTCAGGTCATAGGCACTTGCAGAAATTTCAGGCAGTCTTTATGCCCTACGGATTTTGTTAACCCTGCCTTGGAGATTCACCATGTTTGCCAAACTCGTAGCGGTATCCCTGCTGACACTGGCCAGCAGCCAATTGATGGCTGCAGAGTGCAAGGTCGATGTCGACTCCACCGATCAGATGTCCTTCAACACCAAGGAAATCACCATCGACAAGAGCTGCAAGACTTTCACCGTCAACCTGGCCCACTCCGGCAGCTTGCCGAAGAACGTCATGGGTCATAACTGGGTGCTGAGCAAAACCGCAGACATGGCTGGCATCGCTACCGATGGCATGGCCGCCGGCATCGACAAGAACTACCTGAAAGAAGGTGACACTCGCGTCATCGCCCACACCAAAATCATCGGTGCCGGCGAGAAAGACTCGGTGACCTTCGATGTATCGAAGCTGACCGCTGGCGAAAGCTATCAGTTCTTCTGCTCGTTCCCGGGCCACAACTCGATGATGAAAGGCGCTGTCGTGCTGAAGTAATCAAGCAGGCCAAGCCGTCATGAAAAACGCCCCTCTGGGGCGTTTTTTTGTTTAAGCACGGACAAAATCCGCTCAGCGCTCTGGCTATGTCACTCCTACCGCTGGTCGGAAACCACGGCCTACCTGTTATTTCTGACAGTGGTCAGTGCCTCGGGGGCGGGTGTTAGATGAGCGCCAGCCCTGCCGCTCATGTCGCGGCAACTCTTGCGAGATGGAGATYGCTCATGACCGCTCAAGTTACTGCTCCCACAAAACGTGTTCCCATTCCGGATCTCGATCCGCTGAGCATCCGGCAGGCGCCGGACGGTGCCACCCTGAAGCCGCTAGACGCGGCCCGACAGTTGACCTCGGTCATTGAGCGGGAGGGGAAAGGGCTGTGGGATGACGATAGGTTCTTTGTTGAACTCAAGGGCGAGAGCGGTACCGATCCGCGGGGTTCGTACAAAAGCAATACGTTGCGTTTCGGGTCTTCGAGCCCCCGGGTTCTGAATTTGCTGGCAGATGTCGTCGCGTTTCTCCTGGGTCAAACGATGACACTGATCTACACCGTTGAACGCGATGGTGAAGACCCGAAACCCTCCAGCGAGCTTGTGTTGAAAGTATTGGACCTGCCCGAGGATGCACTGGGGAAAGGCCGGATACTCGAGGCACAGAACAACGGAGAAGGCGACGAACTGGACCTGACTGCAGACACTAAAGATCGGACGGTGCGTATTTACAGCTATCCACTGATTGCCGTGGGGCAACCTGTCCGGATCGTTCTGGAGGGCGAGGGCTACGATAAGACCCTGTATGAGGACAACGTTGATGAGAGTTGGATCACTGACGGCTATCTCGAGGTGCCGGTGCTTTACAGCGAACTGAAGGCGTTGCCCAATGGCTCGGCGTTGACACTTATATACGAGGTTGCGATGGATCAAGGTGCGGTCAAAACGCATACCTCTGTGCCACGCAGGTATACGGTTAAAACTGCTGCGGCAGTGGAGAAGCCCGCGATCCGCGAAGTGAAGGACGCCGACGACACGTCGATCGCTAATGGTGGTACGACCAGCAAGACGCCGTTGACACTTGAGGGCACGGTTGCTGAAGGCAAAAAGGTCGACATTTACAACGGCGCCACGCCATTGGATGAGGCCACGGTGAGGGGAACCACGTGGACGTTCGTTACCGAGGAGTTGGCCCATGAAAAGTATGATTTTACGGCCAAAGAGCAGGGGGCCGACGGGCAGCAATCGGATCCCTGGACCGTTATCGTCGGGGCGGTTTCGACGGATAAACCCGTTATCGATGCCGTCACGGAAATGTCGGGTGCCGCTGTTCCCAGTGGTACCACAACTCTCTCTGCGGCGGTGAAGCTACACATCAAGGCGGGTCAGAACGAAGAAGTCGAGTTTTTAGTCAATGACGTCCCAAAGGGTACAGAGTTTGCGGATGCACAGGGTGATCTGAAGTACGACCTGACCCATCTGGGTCTGGAAGAACAGGATCTGACGGTGAAAGGTGTTGCCAGCGGATTGGTATCGGATCGCTGGACGATTATCAGGAAAATGGCCGCCTCTGACGGAACACTTGCCATCACTGCAGCCAAAGACCTTCAACGCAAGGAAACTCTCCGTGGCGGTGCCACTACGGCCAACACCATCATCCTTCAAGGCACAGCCAAGCCAGCGACGAATGTCACGGTTCATGATGTTTTTACGTCGATTAAAACCGTTGAATCTGATCGAAACGGATACTGGAGGATACTCCTGCCCGACCTGCGGGTGCATTACTACCATTTCGCGCTGAGTGCTGCCGACGCAAAGCCACCGATGCTCTGGGCAATGACGGTACTCGCTGTTGGAACACCCATTATCAACCGGGTGGCCAACCTTACCGGTACGACGCTCATCCCGCCTTACGGCGAGATCTCCGAAGCGGCATTTACGGTGCATGGGGACGGGCCTGCCAATGGGAGGCTCACCCTTCATGAGCTACTCAGCGACGTGAGCACCCCTGTCACTGTCGACGCATACGGTAAATGGCAGCACACGCAACACGCCACAGCAGGGTCCAGGGAATATCACTACGTAACATCCGTGCCGGGCGGGGGCACACCGAAGTCAAATCTCTATCGAGTACGCAAGGTCGCGTCAGCGAAGTAACGGAGTGTTGATCAGGTGCGCGCTGATTGCTTTTCAAGGATGGTGGCTTCCTGAAAAGCGTGAAGGCCGGACCTGACGGTAACTGGAGTGATGGATCGGCGCTCACRCCAAGGGCCAACGTCTTTGAAGTGGGAGTGCAGGAAGCAATGTTCAAGTCGCCTGCCTGGACCATCTACCATTTTGATCCTGACAAGCCATTACCTTAACCTGCACGAAACACCTGTTCCTGATCGACCTGATGAGGCCTGAGAGAGGATGCGCGGTATAACTACTGATGCAATGAAAAACCCACTGTGGATCACTCCCCCAGTGGGTTTTTTATTTACATTCCAAGCGCCGCTTATGGCGCGAACGGCATCACCCGCTTGTGATGGGTCTTGCGGTACGTATCGCAAATAATCCTGAATGCCTCTTCACGCACCGGCTCACCGTGCAGGAAGGCATCGATTTCGGCGTAGGTCACGCCGTGGGACGCTTCATCCGGTTTGCCGGGCGACAGGTCTTCAAGGTCGGCGGTCGGGATTTTTTCCACCAGCGATTCCGGTGCGCCGAAGCTGCGGGCGATGGCCCGGACCTGGTTTTTCACCAGGCCGCTCAGCGGGGCGAGGTCGCAGGCGCCGTCACCGAACTTGGTGAAGAAACCCATCACCGCTTCTGCTGCGTGGTCAGTGCCGATCACCAGGCCGTGGGCGGCGCCGGCGATGGTGTATTGCGCAACCATGCGCATCCGCGCCTTGGTGTTGCCCAGCACGAAATCCACCGAGACCGCGTGCTTACCTTCGAAGGCGGCGACTTCACTGGCCAGGGATTTGACTGCCGGGCCGATGTTCACGGTGTGGCGCTCATCCGGGGCGATGAAGTCCACGCAGGCCTGCGCATCGTGTTCATCGAACTGGGTTTGGTACGGCAAGCGTACGGCGATGAACTTGTAGCCCGCGTCACCGGTGCGCTCACGTAACTCGCGCATGGCCCGCTGGGCCATCAGGCCGGCGGTCAACGAGTCGACGCCGCCGCTGATGCCGAGCACCAGCGTCTTGAGCCCGGAATTGACCAGGCAATCCTGGATAAAGGTAATCCGCCGTGCGACTTCTGCCTCCAGGGCAGCCTGGTCTGCGAAGGGCGGTTGGACCTTGAGCTGTTCAGCAATCTCACGCTGTACGGCTTGCATGAATTCACTCCTTGCTTGATGTGCCAGAGAGGGCGGCAGGTACTTGAAACACATGTCGCAAATAGGCGACGAAATTCGGGTCTTTGCAGTGCGTCTTGCCAGCCTCGTCCGAGATCTTGGCGACGGGTTGACCATTGCAGGCTGCCATTTTAAGCACGATGCTCATCGGCTCGACACCCGGAATATCGCACGTCAGGTTGGTGCCGATGCCGAAACTGACATTGATTCGACCATGCAACGCGCGGAATATCTCCAGCGATTTTGGCAGCGTCAGGCTGTCGGAGAACACCAGCGTCTTGCTCATCGGCTCGATACCAAGTTTATGGTAGTGGGCGATGGCTTTTTCGGCCCAGGCAATCGGGTCCCCGGAATCATGGCGCAAGCCATCGAAGAGCTTGGCGAAATACAGGTCGAAATCGCTCAGGAAGGCATCGGTGGTGATGCAATCGGTCAGGGCGATTCCCAACAGGCCGCGGTATTCGCGAACCCAGCAATCGAGGGCGGCGCTCTGGCTGTCGATCAGTCGCGGGCCAAGTTGCTGGTGAGCCATGATCCATTCGTGAGCCATGGTGCCGAGTGGCTTCATGTCCAGCTCGCGGGACAGGTGCACGTTGCTGGTGCCGACGAAACGTCCGGGGAAGTCGTGCTTGAGCACGTTCACCACTTCTTCCTGCACGCGGTAGGAGAAGCGCCGGCGAGTGCCGAAATCCGCCACCTGCAGGTGCGAGAGCTCATCGGCGCTGGCATTGGCGCTCAGCCAGTCGAACTTGCGATAGAGCTGCTCGCGCGCTTGCTCCATGACGATCTCACGGTAGCGATAGCGGTTGCGCACTTCGCTGACCACCGCCAGCAGCGGGACTTCGAACAGAATCACATGCAGCCATGGCCCGCGCAGGCGGATGAACAGTTCGCCGTTCTCGATGCCGGTGTAGATGTAGCGCAGATTGAAGCGGAACAAGCCGAGAAAACGCAGGAAGTCCGGCTTCAGGAAGCTGATGCGCTCCAGAAAACTCAACTGATCGTTGCTCAGGCTCAATTCAGCCAGACGCTCGATCTGAAAACGAATCTCCGCCAGGTAGGGGCGCAGGTCCTCGCTGTTACGGCAGCGGAACTCCCATTCGACTTCAACGTTGGGGTAGTTGTGCAGCACCGCCTGCATCATGGTCAGTTTGTAGAAGTCGGTGTCGAGCAAGTTCTGCACGATGCGATCGGCAAACACACTCTCGCTCATAACGGGAATCTCCAGGCTGGCCGCCGCTGAGGGCAGCGACGTTTCAGCTGTTTCAATGAATGGGACTAGTGGCGCATATCGGCGGTAAGGATTGCCAGCGATTTTTTGGATTGTGCAGATCCTTGTGGGAGCGAGCCTGCTCGCGATAGCAATGAGTCAGCCACCTGACATGTTGGCTGTGCTGGCGTAATCGCGAGCAGGCTCGCTCCCACAAGTGTTGCGTGCGTCTTAGAGCCCTGGTTGGTCGCAGCTATCGATCTGCTCCAGCATCCAGGCGACAAAATCGCGCACCTTGGGCACTTCCGCCGAATGTTCGGGGTAGGCCAGGTAATAGGCGTCGCTGCTGGGCATTGCGTGTGGCCAGGGGATGACCAGTTTACCGTCGGCCAATTCCTCTTCCACCAGAAACCGTGGCAACAGGGCAACGCCGCAGCCGACCTGCGCGGCGCGAATGCACATATAAAAGGTTTCGAAGCGCGGCCCGTGATAGCTGTGCTCGGTCTGGTAACCCTGGCTGTCGAACCAGTCGTGCCAGGCCTGGGGCCGCGAGGCGCTTTGCAGCAGCACCAGATCGCTGAGTTGCGTCGGGTCAGTGAAGGGCTGCTCCGGCAGGCTGCCCGGTGCGCAGACCGGCACCAGCTCTTCGCCGAACAGCTTCAGGCACTCGGTGCCGGGCCGCGAACCCTGGCCGAAATAGAACGCCAGGTCGCTGCGCCCTTGCAGCAAGTCGTCGGCTTCGTGTTCGTTGCACAGGTCCAGATGAATATGCGGATGCCGCAGGCGCCAGCCTTTCAGGCGTGGCACCAGCCAACGAGCGCCGAAGGTTGAAGGCGTGGACACGCGCAGTACTTCGGTCTCACCACCGTAGGAACGCAGGTAGTGGGTCGACATCTCGACTTGCGAGAGAATTTTTCGCACTTCAACCAGGTACAAATCCCCGGCCGGAGTCATTTGCAGGCGTCGACGTACCCGACGGAACAGCAGGTGCTGCAACAGCTCTTCGAGTTGCGCGACCTGTTTGCTCACGGCGCTCTGGGTCAGGTTCAGCTCTTC
Source organism: Pseudomonas sp. 05T35 (assembly GCF_056396605.1). Classification (NCBI taxonomy): domain Bacteria; kingdom Pseudomonadati; phylum Pseudomonadota; class Gammaproteobacteria; order Pseudomonadales; family Pseudomonadaceae; genus Pseudomonas; species Pseudomonas sp. 05T35. The sequence continues at coordinate 3,642 of NZ_JBFTLU010000055.1, read as the reverse complement.
GGCKGCGCGGGTGAAGCTCAGGTGACGAGTAACCGCCTCGAAACACTGCAACGCAGTAATCGACGGCAAGTGGCGTTTATTCAGCATGGGAGGGCCCTTGTTCTTGTTGCAACGCTTTGCATGAATAAACGGAATGATATCTCGCTTAATCGTCGTTTGTTGGCAAGTCTCGGGGCGGCTACAACTATAGGCCTGAAGCCCCTAGGGTCTGTTGACGCTTGGTGACGACCGCGACGGATGCCCATTTGGCGCAGGGCAAGGCGCGAGGAGCGCAGTTTGGTTGTTCCAAATAAGTTCCGAGTAACGCAGCCCTGCGCCAAATGGGCCCCGTCCCTTCGGGTTGCGCGCCAACGTGTGCGAGGCTGCGTTGCGGGATTAGCCAAGGGAACAACCATTGGCGGCATCCCGCGCCTTGCCTCGCACACGTTGGCATCGCAACGCGGTTCGTCACCAAGCGTCAACAGACCCTAGTCAGTGGGCTGTGAATTTTCTGCTTTTCACGTTGAAGGAGTGACCCATGGTTGCCGCATTGCTTGATCGTTTGGGGGTGAACCCGGCCCTGTACCAGTACGGCAAACAGCCCGTGCATTCACCGATCGACGGCAGCCAGATTGCCTCGGTGAACTGGGAAGGCGCTGCTGAAGTCGAGCAGCAGGTCAGTCGCGCAGAGCATGCGTTCGACCTGTGGCGCAAGGTTCCGGCGCCGCGTCGTGGTGAACTGGTGCGCCAGTTCGGCGAAGTGCTGCGCGAGTACAAGGCTGATCTGGGCGAGCTGGTGTCCTGGGAAGCCGGCAAGATCACTCAGGAAGGCCTGGGTGAAGTTCAGGAAATGATCGACATCTGCGACTTCGCCGTCGGCCTGTCGCGCCAGCTCTACGGTTTGACCATCGCCTCTGAGCGTCCGGGCCACCACATGCGTGAGTCCTGGCATCCGTTGGGCGTGGTCGGGGTGATCAGCGCGTTCAACTTCCCGGTCGCGGTCTGGGCCTGGAACACCACGCTGGCGCTGGTCTGCGGCAACTCGGTGATCTGGAAGCCGTCGGAGAAAACCCCGCTCACCGCACTGGCCTGCCAGGCGCTGTTCGAGCGCGTCTTGAAGAATTTCAGCGATGCGCCGGAGTACCTGAGCCAGGTGATCATTGGCGGCCGCGATGCCGGTGAAGCGCTGGTGGACGACCCGCGTGTGGCCTTGATCAGCGCCACCGGCAGCACCCGCATGGGCCGTGAAGTGGCACCGAAAATCGCCGCACGCTTTGCTCGCAGCATTCTGGAGCTGGGCGGCAACAACGCGATGATCCTCGGCCCAAGCGCGGACCTCGACATGGCCGTGCGAGCGATCCTGTTCAGTGCAGTCGGCACCGCCGGTCAGCGTTGCACCACCCTGCGTCGCCTGATTGCCCACGAGTCGGTCAAGGAAGAGATCGTCACCCGCCTCAAGGCGGCGTATTCCAAAGTGCGCATCGGCCATCCGCTGGAAGGCAATCTGGTTGGCCCGCTGATCGACAAGCACAGCTTTGACAATATGCAGGACGCGCTGGAGCAAGCCTTGAGCGAAGGCGGTCGGGTGTTTGGCGGCAAGCGTCAGCTCGAAGACAAATTTCCGAATGCCTACTACGTTTCGCCGGCCATCGTCGAAATGCCGGAGCAGAGCGACGTGGTGCGCAGCGAAACCTTCGCGCCGATTCTGTACGTGGTTGGCTACAAGGACTTCGCCGAAGCGCTGCGCCTGAACAACGCGGTGCCACAAGGCCTGTCGTCGTGCATCTTTACCACTGACGTGCGTGAGGCCGAGCAATTCATGTCGGCGGTGGGCAGCGACTGCGGCATCGCCAACGTCAACATCGGCCCGAGTGGCGCGGAAATCGGCGGCGCCTTTGGCGGTGAGAAAGAAACCGGCGGCGGTCGCGAGTCCGGCTCCGATGCATGGCGCGGCTACATGCGTCGCCAGACCAACACCGTCAACTACTCGCTGGAGTTGCCGCTGGCCCAGGGGATTACCTTCGACTAAACACATCTCTTGAACTCATGAAAATCCCATGTGGGAGCGAGCCTGCTCGCGATAGCGGTCTGTCAGTCACATCAATGCTGGATGTACGGCCGTCATCGTCGGAGCGCCGCCCGGAGCCGGCTCGCTCCCACATTGGGAATGTGTGTGGTGGTTAGGTTTCTGATCGGAGTCTGGCGATGCCGTTACGCGAAGAATGCTTATGGGAAAAACTGACGCCGCAACGGCCTGACCGGGCGGCGCTCAAGGGCGAGGTGACGGCGGACGTCTGCGTGATCGGCGCCGGTTTTACTGGTTTATCGGCGGCGGTGCATTTGCTGGAGCAAGGCAAAAGCGTCTGCGTGCTCGAGGCCAAGCGCTGCGGGCAGGGCGGTTCGGGGCGCAACGTCGGGTTGGTGAATGCCGGGATGTGGATTCCCCCGGACGAGATTGAAGCCGGGTTCGGCGAAGCGATCGGCAGCCAGCTCAATCGCATGCTCGGCGCGGCACCTGCTTTGGTGTTCAGCCTGATCGACAAATACAACATCGATTGCCAGTTGCGTCGCGAAGGTACGCTGCACATGGCGCACAACGCCCGTGGCGAAGCCGATCTGCGCAGTCGTGAAGAACAATGGAAGCGCCGCGGCGCGCCCGTGGAGTTGTTGACCGGTGCGGCGTGCGAGCAGGCCACCGGCACCAAAAAAATCGCCGCCGCGTTGCTCGACCGTCGCGCCGGCACGCTCAATCCGATGGCCTACACCAGCGGTCTGGCCAAGGCTGCCGCGGATCTGGGTGGTCAGCTGTTCGATCATTCAGCAGTGACCCGACTCGAACGGCAGGGCCAGCGCTGGTCGGTGCAAACCGACGCCGGTTCGGTCATGGCCGAGCAGGTGGTGATCGCCTCCAACGCCTACACCGAAGGCGACTGGACGGAACTGCGGCGCAATTTCTTCCCCGGTTATTACTATCAGGTGGCTTCCGCGCCGCTGACTGAAGAAGCCGCGCAACTGATCCTGCCCGGTGGCCAGGGTTCCTGGGACACCCGTCAGGTGCTCAGCAGCATCCGTCGCGACAAAGACGGCCGGTTGTTGCTCGGCAGCCTGGGCAACGGCAATCAGAAACCCACCTGGTTCCTCAAGGCCTGGGCCGACCGGGTTCAGCAGCATTATTTCCCTTACCTCAAACCGGTGGACTGGGAATGTACCTGGACCGGTTGCATCGCTTTTACCCCCGATCACTTGATGCGCTTGTTCGAGCCGGCACCCGGTCTGGTGGCCGTGACCGGTTACAACGGCCGTGGCGTGACCACGGGCACGGTAGTCGGTAAAGCCTTCGCCGATTATTTGTGTAACGGAAATCCTCAGGCGCTACCGATTCCCTTCGCACCCATGCAGCCACTGGCCGGGGTGGGCCTGCGCAGTTGTCTGTACGAGGCCGGTTTTTCGCTCTATCACGCGGGCCAGTGCCTGCGGATTGTCATCTGAGCGAGGAAATATGTTGCGCGAAGCGGCGCTTTTTGGCGCAGCGACTAGCCTGTAATGGTGCGGGTTTGTAGCAGTTGCGCACCAGCAGTGTGCAGTTCGGTGACGCATGCTGTTACAGGCTGGTTGCACGTCGTTTGGCGCTGCGGTTGCAATGATGGCGCACCAGGGTTGCGC